>NZ_JBDGAB010000068.1:0-17673 GCF_040910705.1 Blautia sp. RTP21359st1_E11_RTP21359_211015 | reverse complement strand
TTTGATATTACCATCGGAATTGCATTTAACATAATGGATGTCCTCCTTTCAAATCCTTTATTTTTATGGTATAATTATACCATAAAAGTAAATGGGTGTCAAATCACAGAGGAGGATGTATATGTATAAAAAGAAATCCGGACAACCTTATTACACAAACAGGCATAGCTGTTTTTTATTGCAATATCATATGGTACTCGTCACCAAATACCGTAAGCCGGTATTAGACGGAAAGATAAAAGATTTGGTATATACTACGATACAAGACATATTTAAAGAAAAAGGACTTGTAATATTAGAAATGAACGGAGGATGTGACCATGTCCATATATTGTTTGAAGCAGACCCGTATACAACACCCGGGGAACTGGTCAATATTGTAAAAACAAAAACAAGCCGTTTCGCAAGAAAATATTATGGAGATACGTTACTTAAGAATCATTACTGGAAACCATTATTTTGGAGTGATAGTTACTTTGTATCAACCGTGAGTGAAAACAGCTTACAGGTAGTTCAGGAATATATTAAAAATCAATAAAATCCAGTAATTAGTACAGCTTTACGGATGAGTCATCAGCGCGATATAAAAAATGGCATTCACCCACGCCCATGCGGTATGATAAATCTAAGTAATATCATATCCTATGGACGTGGTACTCTGCCTAATTTGATAGAAAGAATCCGGAGCAAGAGCGATAATGGCTTCAATACTGTCTTTTTCCAGAAGCCACTTACGAATCTGAGACTCGCCGGAAGTAGTGCTGCCGGTAAACAGCGGTGAGCCATTCGTGATAATGGCGGCTTTTCCGTCTTCCGGTCTCAGTTTGTCAAGCGCGGCCTGAATGAAAAGCAACTGCATATCTCCTTTTCCCGGCAGCCCTGCTTCAAATCGTTTTCCTTCTTCAAACTGTCTATTTACCGCATCTTCTGTCCCTTCCGGCGCATCCTTGCCGCCCCAGGCTTCGCCAAATGGCGGATTTTCAACAACGAAACGCATTTTTTCCGTGTCAAAACAGTCTGCTTTCATGGAATCCTGTTTTCGGATATTGTCCGCTTCCTGCCCACGAATCAGCATCTCCGCCTTACAGATGGCATATGATTCCGGATTGATTTCCTGTCCAAACAGATTCACGTCTGCTTCAGGGTTCATATGCAGGATGAAATTCTGGCAAGTGGAAAGCATGCCGCCAGTTCCGCAAGCCTGGTCTAAGATTTTAACCACTCTTGCCCCGGTCATAATATCCTCGCTGCCTTCAGCCAGCAGCAGACTAATCATTGTTTTTACAATATCCCTTCCGGTATAGTGGTCGCCGGCTTCGGCATTCTCGGAAAATCTCCTGATAAGGTCCTCAAAAATATATCCCATTTTTACGCTGTCCACTTTCTCCGGGTCCAGGTTCAGCTCGGAAAAATCCTTGATTACCGAAAACAGACGGTCACTGTCGTACATCTTTTTAATCTGTTTTTCAAATTCCAGGTTAGCCAGAATCTCTTTAACATCGCTGGAAAAACCATCAATATAACACTTGAAGTTTTCAACCAGGTTGTCCGGGTCATCCAGCAACGCACCGAGAGTAAATTTGCTCAGATTGAAATAATGGCATCCGGCTTCGCTGAACAGTACATCTTCCGGACAATCCTCACCCATAATCGATTTGACCTGTTCAACATGCTCTTTGGTTTTATCAAGCGCACATTCCAGGCGGCGGATGATTGTCATAGGAATGATAACATCTTTATACTTATCTGGCTGATAAGTGCCGCGCAGTTTGTTTGCGATATTCCAGATAAAATTGACCTCAGCAGTAACGTCTACCGGGTTATCATCATAATCAGTTACGAGTTTAAGTTTAGTATTTTCCATTTTAAAATTCTCCTTTTTTGTTTTTGTTTTTCTGTTATTATTATGCGTAAAAAAAGATAGAATGTATTTTTTTTGCGGATTTTTTTCTTTCTCGTCGTTCCAGCATATTGATTTCGTAAAAACAACAAAGAAAGGAATGAAAAAAATGATTTATACAAAAAGACAGTTTCAAGAAGGAGTAACGTTTTACACAGACGGCTTTATCGGATACGTTTACGACATTGATATTGACCAGGATGTTACAGAACTGTACCTGTCAGGGGATAAAGCGCAACATTATTCTATTATGAAAGTCAGTGTATCTGGAAATGAGAAAAGATTTCCTCAGATAGAACGCATCTATATCGCAGATAGCGTAATGTCAATCCAGATTCCGAATAAAATGTTTCCAAACGTTAAGGAAATCATTTCTGACAGCAAATCCTTTCAATCAGGCAATCTGTTGATTAGGAAAGCGCTAGGGGTATGTCTGCTCAATACGTTTTGCAAAAAAGCCGACGAACTGATTGATTTGAACGGTGTTGAAACAATTGCCGATAACGCATTTGACGGCTGCGAATCTTCGAATATCATTAATGCGGGCGGTATTAAAGAGGTTTACCAGAATGCTTTTTATGGATATGAAAAAATCTCGGAACTTCCAGTCGTGGATGGGGTACGTATGCTTGGTAACATCGTCATGGACTGCTCGCCCGCGCCCTACACTCCGACTTCGTCGTCTGTTAGCCATAACGGGCTTGATACACGCGAGCGTAGCTTGCTGCATCATGGCCCTATTATTCCAAAACAGGCCAGGCTCTTCAATTATGATATTGATTTCACAGGCAAGCCAGTTACAGTCCAAGACATATCTGTCGTAAAACAAATGAATCGAAAAAAATTACCCCAGAAAATAATCCTGAATAATAATGGCGTAATTGATATGAATGATGTGGATGGTGTGTTGCAGCGAGAGGCTATTTCCGAAATTGAGATTTCACCGGATAATCCATATTTTACATCTCACGACGGAATACTCTACAATTCTGATATGACAGTGTTGGTACGATGTCCAGCGGGTCGGACTGGGAAAATTATTATCCCGGATGGGGTAAAGGTTATCAGTGAATATGCATTCTATAATTGTTCTATCAGTGAAGTAGTAATACCAGATTCCGTTACAGATGTTGAACAACGTGCGTTCCGCTGTTGCCATAATCTAGAGAAAATCACATTCAGCAAAAACATGTCATGCATTAAAGCATACACATTTTCCGAATGTACTAGCCTTCATGATATCAACATTCCTGGGCACATCAAGGTTATAGGTGAAAGTGCATTTAGCGGGATTAAGGACCCTCATCTTGATTTGTCAGAAGGCGTTGAAGAAATCGAAACAGAGGCATTCCTCTTTACTCCAGGCAACGACTTAACAGTCGCTCTCCCATCAACCATCAAAAAACTTGGCTGTCGATGTTTTGGAAACCTGAAAAATCTGGCCATAGATACAGAAACTGACATGCTGCCAAATGGATTCTTTAGTTCAATAAGCTGTGTTGGGCATGTAAATATGAATGATATAAAAGAATCGCACAGGATTGTGTCTTATCTGACCGTGAACGGAAAATCATATTTGATTCCATACATCGATGTTCAGTTAGACAAGCTTGACAGATATTTTCGTTTCCTCCCGTTTAACCCAGATGTTATATGGAGACAGTACGAAAAAATTAATACAAACGAAAGGCTGTTTAGATTTTTGATTCTATTGTATCCTACGGTTGAAAATGCAGAAATTAAAAAAGACATAGAAAAGATATTTAAACGCTTACAGCGCGCATCTGTAAACGGTCTTTACAAAAAAGGCGAATTTAAACTGTTGGTAAGGTATTTATCATACAATTTATCAACAAAGAAAATGCTTGAAAACCTCGTTGCTGCATCAGAACGGGACAGCAAGCCTGAGATTAAGGCATACGCCCTGATTGCACTTCAGGCGTATGAAACGAAAACTGAAAAAACGTATAAATTATAAAACTAAGCGCCCGGCCTTCGGCCGGACGCTTTTTCTTTTTTCGTCTTTTTCTTTGTTTTATTTTCCGGTTTATTTTTCAATATCAGATTTTGATATGTATCCCAATCATCATTGGCACAACCAAAATCACACTCTGCACAAGCAAAGCGAAAGTCAGTATCCATGCGTTACCGTTTTCTTTTTCTTCTTCTTTTTGCATTTTCTGAAAGCAATTTTCTTCGCAAAAATAGATGTTAACCATCATCATCAGGCCAACTAATGCCATCAGTACAAATCTTGCCTGAGGCGGTATCCTACCCATCCCGTTTCCGAATGCGAAATACACCAGCCACGGCTGAAGCAAAACATATATGGTATCAGAAATCTTTTTTCTCATTTTTTTTCTCCTCATTTACAGATTTTTTGCATACTTAATATACAGGGTTTTGCAAAAAAAAAGAGCCGAAAAAATTCGGCTCATGTGTCAGATATCAAATGTTTCTTTATCATTTTTTGCTTTACCAATCGCATCCAAAAGATACGCTTTTACCTGGACGTCTGCATCTACACCATACATTTCATAAGCATTTTTCAGTGTTTCCTGCTTTATCTCGCATACATCCAGCAGATTTTTCAGTGCTTCGGCATCATTTTCAGATACACACCATGAAATCGCAGCAGGGCCGATAGTGCCAAGATATTTTTTTAATACTTTTCCGCTTTTGCTTTCTCTTCTTTCCTGGTTCATGTTTTTGTATGTAGTTACAGCAACTATTTTTGACATATCTGTATCATTTACATATTTGTATAAAGAATCCAGAAAATTCCAGATTGCCCTTTTTCGTCTTTGCTTGCCATGTACCAGAAATGAGATTTTATCAAACCGTTTTGTAATTTCGACCTTATCTTTTTCTGTTAATCCAAGAGGAATACAGAATATCTGTCCGCAGTATTCCAATGCAAGAATATTTCCGGATGCCGATGGCCGTTTAATTTCTTTGCCAAATGAATCCAAGGAAAACAGACAGGAACTCTTATACATACAGGAATGCTGCCCTGCATATAGTATAAAAATACGAAAAATAGACCTTAACGCCTTTCTATCATCTGTAATCGCAAATACCGGCATCTGTAAATTGCTTGTACATTTTTGTCCATTTTTATCCATCGACGGGCGGGGAAATGCAGCCAGGCTTGCCGTCAGGGAAGGGGTGCTGAAGGCAACCCGACCCTGAACAATCAGTTGTTTGTCTGTCTTGAGGTAATTGGACGAATGCGTAGGGGTCTGAAACCCCGCCCGTTCAGCATCGCAGACTTTTGTCTGCTTCGCACGCACGTCGTGCTGGTATACGCGAGCGCAGTTCGCGGTATCATAAGACATTACAAATCTCCTTTCTTTATTTTTATTTCGTGAACTACCCGTATCTAAAGAAACAGGCTTCCGAAGAAGACAGTCTAAAGACACAGGCTTCGAACCCGCATGTTCTCTTTTTTCCTGTCTATCCGGGTGACATATTACGCCACGTCTGTAAGCGTGGCCCCGTAGCTCGGCAGGCTACTCCGGTGTTCCACCGGTAAGGTTATCGGGTTACCAAAAGACTGCATGTCTGATATGGCACTTTTAGCAATCGTATTCAGTTTGTTATATGTAATACAAGATTTTGCAAAATCAACCTGTATGGATTTTTTCTTTGCCATATCAAAATCTCCTGCTTTTTTCTTACATAGTCAATATGCCGAAAAAATCTAAAACGGGACGATTTTTTGCGAAAAATTTTTGCAGAAAATAAAAATTTCTCTACGCCGAAGCATAAAGAAATCAATAAATCGTAAGCGATATTTTTGTTTATTTGTATATCTAGGCGTTTCCATCTCGGCAATTAAATATCCGAGAGTTCCCACTTATTTCTTAAAAAAATTGGAATCCATATTTCTCCTCCTTAATAACTCGCGCTTCGCGCTCGTTCCCTGACTTCGAACGGGAATTCCGACCCGCGTGCGAAGTTAGAACAGGAAGATTTAACCCGCGGACGATATTATCGGCCGTGGATTCCCCGCTCTCCGTTCATGCTGTTAATGGATTTAGATGCAGCTCATTATTTTGTTTTTTTAACATGGTACCCTTCTTTCTCTTCCTGTGCTGCTTTCTCTAATGTATCTATCCCTTCAATGATATCATAATGTTCTCCACTTGTCTTTAATTCATTTAGTAATTCAGATGCAGACTTTTCTACGAACCTCACATTGCTTTTTTCTGGGTGCTCATAGATATCTTTCCTTATTTTGGCCAATAAATCGAAATCGATGTCACATTCTTCATCAAAAAAATAGAATCCATATCTCTCCTCCTTAATAAATAAATAGCTCGCGCTTCGCGCTCGTTCCCTGACTTCGAACGTGGATTCCAACCCTCGTACGAAGTTAAAACCAGAACATTTGATTCGCGGGACTTTTGGTCGGCCGGTGACTCCACGTTTTGCGTTGATAACTCGCCGTTCCGGCTCGTTACCAATTTGCGCAGCAAATGTCAAGTGAAGTCGTAAGGCTGAGTGCAGAGATTAAAATTGGGTATTAAGCGCCCGGCCTTCGGCCGGACGCTCTTTCTTTTTTCTCTTCTTTTCTTTTTTTTGTTACATCCTTGCAGCCAGGACAAATGGCAATACCAAAACAACGACTTCAATTATTGTAATCTGAAACGTTTTTGCTGTTTTTTGTTCCTGCTTTTTTATCTTAAAAAAGATATATAAAAACATTCCAACCGCCAGTATCGCTGCCACCGCATAGACCACAAATTTGTATTTACCAAGACTGCCACTGGACAGCATGGAAAACGCCAGCACAAATTCAATGACTACATACATGACATTCAGAATCCATGTTGATATCGGTATACCGAGTTCCGGCGCAAATTTATTTCCTTTTTTCTTTTTGTCTTTTTTTGTCAATCTCAATCACCATCCCAAACAATATTTTTCTCAGTCAGATTATCCGTTGCCATAACCATCATCTGTTTCAGTGCCATGATTGCATTTGCTGCCGTTGCCATATAGTAGCTGGAAATATCTCCTTCGTTGACTGAATAAGTCACTTCTTCTTTCCGGTCATAATCGTGGTTTAAGATAGCATCCAAAACGTTTCTTTCTTTAATCTCTTTTCCATTTTTGTAATAAACAGTCTTTGTTCTTTCAGTGTCAATCCACTCACCGTTTTCATCTGTGTATTTGGCTTTGATTTTTTCAATCATGTCCATCAGCATCGGGATTGACTCTGTGGGTGTTGTACCATACAGTCCACGGATTCCATATTTGGTTTCAACCGGGCCCTGGGTTCCGTCAGCATAGTATGCAGAGACCTCGTCATGCGCAAACCGAATATCGCCATCTGTCGCCTCATAGTAATAATAGCTGTAGTTATATGTAATGTTGATATGCGCTTCAACCTGCTCGGCCTGCTCTAGTTCTTTTGTTACAGGATTCACTCTTGCTGGAACCGTTCCTCCTCTCACATACTGGGGATGCTTCATCTTTGCTGTTTCGCCTGTGACTTTGTTTACCAATTCAATATCGTAACTCATAAATATTTCCGCCTTTCTTTATGCTTATTTTTACAAATCCAATATGCTGGATTTGATAACATTGATAACATGTGGAAAAAGACTTTCTTTTTTTTGTTATGAAAATAGCTTAATATTTGTAGTTTACGTATCGTGAACTACCCGCATCTAAAGAAGCAGGCTTCCGAAGAAGACAGCCTAAAGACACAGGCTTTGAACCCGCAGGTTCTCTTTTTTCCTGTCTATCCGGGTGACATATTATGCCACGTCTGTAAGCGTGACCCCGTAGCTCGGCAGGCTACTCCGGTGTTCCACCGGTAAGGTTATTAGGTTACCAAAAGACTGCATTTTATGCAATCGTAGTAATCAGAGAGGGTTTAGAATATCCCTCTACTGATGGTCTAAACACATTTTCTTTCAAGATTTTCAGGCCTTCTTCCAGGATGTTAATGGCTGCGTTTTTGTCACGGGGCATGATATTTCCACATACCGGGCAGACATAAACCTTGTCAGACAACTGCAAATCATCGTTTTTATATCCGCAATGATGACATGTCTTAGAGGAAGGATACCACCTGCTGGCGCGTACAAGAATCTTTCCGTACTTCAGACATAGCTCCTCCAGGATTGCCGTGAATCTACCCCATCCGACATCGGACACGGATTTTCCAAGGTTGATAGCCTTTTTCATTGCTGCAATATCGAGGTCTTCAATCGCAATCACGTCGTAAGTTCTGACAAGTCTTACAGCAATCTGGTGAAGAAAATCCTCCCTGCGATGCTTGGCTTTCGCATGCAGTCTGGCGATTTTTTCGCTCTGTTTGTTGTAATTGTTAGAATCTTTAACCATGTGAGAGCGTCTGCGCTGCTCTTTTGCAATACGCTTCTCAAGTTTCCGATACTGCTTCATAAATTTTATTTCTTTTCCGTTTAATTCATAAGACGGTTTATTCCCTGACGAATCTATATATAAGAAGGGAACTGACATATCAAGTCCAATTCCTGAAATCGCATTGACATCACCGGAAGCAAAAAACTTTTGCAATCCGTCTGACAATTCAACCTCTTCGGCTGGATACTCAATCAGGATTGAGAAATACCATTTGCCGTCTGGTTCATGTGTAATCGTAACACTTTTTAGGGTGCCGTCTGGCTTAATCGGTCTGTGTATAGAAAGTTCTATCAAACCGTTAATCTTTGGAAGACGGAGACCTCCATCCTCGATTCGGATATTCTTTCCAATGCGGTTTGTCGTATAAGAATCCTTGCACTGATGTTTTTTCTTTCGCTTAGGAGCACCTCTTTCACCGGCAAAATAATCACTTCTTGCCTTTTCAAGATTCAACTGAACATTTGCCAGTGCCAGGGAATCCCTGTCGTTAAGCCATTCCAGACCGGATACATCTTTGTAATCAGCCGGAGTCATAGGTATTGAAACGCCATACATCTTCCACATCAATTTATAATCTGAAAGCATACGGTTCCATATAAAACGTGAAGCGCCAATATTCTGATTTAAGCCTGATACCTGTTCTTCTGTCGGATGTCCGCAGAATCTGTAAGCCACAAATACGGTATCGCATTTTGCAACGCGCTTTGAAGAAGACTTCTTACTTGATGGTCTCTTGGAAGGGATTGTAAACCTGCCGTTAATGACATCGTAAATGCTGTCAAGATTCAAGCGTTTACAGATATTTTCAATGCCTGATATGGCAATTTTAGCAATCATATTCAGTTTGTTATATGTAGTACAAGACTTCACAAAATCAACCCTTATGGACTTTTTCTTTGCCATATCAAAAACCTCCTGCTTTTTTCTTACTTTCTTACATAGTTAATATGCCGAAAAATCTAAAACTGGACGATTTTTTGCGAAAAAAAATTGACGAAAATAAAAATTCCTCTACGTCGAAGTGCAGAGAAATTAGAAAGTCGCAAGCGATATTTTTGTTTATTTGTATGTCTGGTCGTTTTCATCTCGGAAATTGAATTTCCGAGAATTCTCACTTATTATCTTAAAGTGTCCATTTCTCTTCCTTTGACGCATTGATGCTGGACTCTTTGCCAATCATTTCCAGAAAATAAGCTTTCACTTCGATACCCATATCCTCTTCCAATTCAGAATATATTGCTTGCAATACATCGGCTGATACAAGATTCAATTTTAAGACAGTGTATACTTCTTCCGGTTCTGCATTTTCAACATGCCAGCGAATAATTTCAGTAGCGTATTCTTCAAGATATTCTCTCAGTTCTTTCCCATTTTTACTTTTTCTTCTTTTTTCGCTCATGTTCAGATATGTGTTAAGGGCAGCTTCTTTCCCCTCGTCTCCAAACGCATACTTATAGAGCGTTTCCATGGTATTAGTTAATTTTTTTCTACGTGCCGATTTTAATATTTTTTTTGATATTTTTTCTATTTCCTGGCATATTGAAATTGTTCTGTAAGAATTTATCATTATTGGGAGATAGAAGCACATTCCAAAGACGGTTAATTTGAAAATCTTTCTTGGTGCATAATACCTGAAGAAATATGCTTCGCTATCGGTAGAATGGTCATTTATTATGCTAACCAGTTCTTTGTAACAATCTTTTGTTTTTTCATGTGATACACAAATTTCAACTATTTGTTTTGCCAATCAAATCATCCCTCTGCATCAACAATCGAACTTTTTGAAACGTTCGTCGTCATTTTTATTACATGTATTGATTTTTTCCAGTATATATGCTGCTGCTATTTTGTATCCTTTTGCTTGTACTGCCTCCAGCATCTGTATTAATGCATCAGTATTAAAAATATCCATTTTCAATATTGACAATACATACTCTTCTGGAAATTCTATCGCAATATCTTTTGCATTTTTATCTCAAAAACTCATCCAGCAAATCATAAGCATCTTCTTTGTTCTTACAGTCGTAATCTTCATGCCTGCAGCAGAAAAAATATAACCGTTTCAATATCAGCCCATTCATCTCCTGGAACCGCATGGCGTTGTATATCATATTCCGGCCGTTGATATTCAGCAGCACACTTTTTAATGTTGTCAACTGCTCCGTCTGCTCACGTGTCGCGTGGCCTACCAATGCTGTATATTCTTCCATCACCTGTTTCCGGTATTTTTCCTTAGACAGGTCCATCCCATCTGGGCCAAGTGCATATTTGAGTACGAGGCCATCAATCCTTTCTGCATTTTCTTTCGCGTCACGGTATGCTTCCTGGATTCCTTTTGTATAGCAACACGAGATGTAGTCATGCACAATATAAACTGCATCTGTTCTGTTTTCCAGTTCTCTTTTGATTTCAGAAACATTATTGATGTTCACTACTAGAATATCATCTCCGTCCAAAGCAGGAAGAGATTTTATGTTTTTGCAAAATTTAATATGATGTCCCAACTTTTTTAACTTTTTTACTGTTATCTTTATTGCTTTATCTGGCTTTCCGGCCAGTAGAAAAATTGCTTTTGTTGTCATTGTTCTTCCTCTTGTTTCGATATTTCTTTTAGCATTCATGTGTGTTTTTTAATATGCTGGACTTTTTTTGCGGAAAACAAAAAAAAGAACAGGCTTTTCAGTCTGCTCTTGCTTTTTTACAAGAAAAATTCAGCAATTTTATTACACTCACTTGTTTCTCGCTTTTCCGCTCTTCTTATTGCTTCCAACATATATGATTTTATTTCAGCAGACATGTTGTCACTTCTTGCTGAAAATATCTTTTCCAAAACTTTGTAAGAAGTACAATCTAACTCCAGAAATTCGTGTAATTGTTTTGGGTATTGTGCATCCAAATCCCACAATAAGATTATTTGGCTCGTGTTAGCCAGATATTTTCTTATTTTCTGTCCTGCTTCTGAATACTGCTTTTCTTCACTCATATTTTTGTATATATTTATTGCAGCTAAACATCCGTTGTCGCAACTTGCATATTGGTAAATTGTTTCCATATATTTTTTTAACGCAGTTTTTCTTCTTTTTGCAAAAATCTTTTTAGATATTTTGTATATATTATTTATAGTAGTCTGCATTGATGTCATGTCCATTAGAGGAATGAAAAGTGGACAGTCCCCAAAATTGACTTGAATACAATAATGACCGTCATTGTCATATAAATGATTTTTGTAATTACAAGAATAAGCCGAAATTATATTGGTTAATAGATAAAGTCCTCTTTTGTTATCTGGAATGTTTATGCAGGGTAAAGCATCTCTTTCTGTTGTTGATAGCGCAGTATCTAACATTATTTCTGCCGTATTTCCCATTGTATCAATAAAACTCATTTTTTCTTTTTCCTTTCTTTATTTATTTTCTATGTATATAGAATTACAGTTTGTACATGAGATGTACTTTGAATTTGCTACACGGAGCACTTATTTTTTAAAACCACAAAAAATCCTCCACCGCCTCCACTGCTTCTTCCACTGTTCTTAACGATTCTTCCCCGTCTCTGTTGACCAGCAGGCGCTGCAGCAGATATCCATTTTCTAGCTCATACTTCATCGCCAGACATCTTGTCGGCCGGTGTCTCAGATTCAGCAGCGCCGCTTTCAGCAGCCCAATCTGTCTTATCTCATTTCCGTACGCATCTTTCAGCAGTATATCTGCCTCTGCCTTAATTTCTTTCTCGTAGTCTTTTTTGGATAAGACCATCCCATCTTTCCCGCAGCTGCATTTTTTAATTGTTTTTTCGAGATACCCGGCATTCATTCGTGCGCGCTCAAGCAGTTCTCTTGTTGACAGGGTAGTGCCAGATGAAACATACGTCTCTATCGGGACATAATTTGCATCTTTTCGCCATCCAATCTGCTCTTTCCAGTCATCCATATCTCTCACATCTACAACGATAATATCGTCGCCATCCAATTCCAGACCATCCAGCGTCTTCGGCTGCTTGACGGTATATTTTCTTTTGTGCATTTCTTTTATCACTTTTTTCTGGAGATATTCCGGATATGCTCCAAAAAGGAATATTGTTTTTGTCCTAATTACTGAGTTTGGCATTCTTTGCTCCTTTTTTTTATCTTTAATTCCAATATGCAGAAAAATTACAAAAACGTAAAGAGAAACGCAGCCAGGGGGAGCGAAGCTTCCCCTGGCCTTTGGTTTTTGTTGTTTGATTTTTCACCCCTCTTTCACCCTCCCCTTTTTTCAGCATATTAATCTTGAAACACAAAAAAAACATAAAGAAAGGAACAAAAAAATATGAAGTTTACAAAAAAGTTATACGAAGGAGCTACACTGTATGGCAACGATATGTACGTTAAGGATATTGACGTCTTACCAGATGCAACCGAATTTAAGTTTCTCGGAGAAGCACCGTATACAGGCATCAAATACTACTATCTGCGGGATATCAACAAATCTTTCCCGAATGTCAGAAGAATCTATATTGACAAAAACGTCCGTGGCATTCAGATGGACAACCAGCTATTTCCGAATGTTGAGGAAATCGTCTCAGACAACGACACATACAAAAATACCGGCGCCGGAATGCTGATGCGTATTACCGGCAAAGATACTGGCACGCTTATCAATACATTCTGCAAAAAACCGGGCGAGCCTATGGACATGAAAAATGTTGTGGCAATTGTGTCTATGGCTTTTGCTGGATGCAAAAGTGCAAATTTCATCAATATGAAGCTTGAAGATATTCTTTACGATGTTGATGCATTTAAAGGATATGAAGGCGTTGGTGACCTGCCTGTTGTGGAAGGCGTTCATATGCTCGGCAATATGGTGATGGAGGTTTGTGACAGGATACCTGACAGTGCCAGGAATATCAGTAAAAGCGTTGACTTTTCAGGCAGGACACTTACCGTGCATGATATATCTATCATTTCCTGGATTTATTCCGAGTATCGTCCAAGCAAAGTCATCATTGACAACGACGGGGTAATCAATCCACAGGATTTGCGTACGGTATTAAGAAATTCTGGAATTGCAAGCATAGAAATCTCTTCCGGCAATCCGTATTATTTAACACATGACGGTATCGTATATAACCGCGACCGTACTTATTTATTCGGATGCCCGTCAGGCAGAACTGGAAAGGTTGTTATCCCCGACGGAGTCAAAGAAATCAACGAATCTGCATTTGATGGCTGTAAAATCACAGACGTTGTAATTCCAGATTCAGTTACGTCAATTGGTGCAAACGCATTTGTATTCAGTCGGGACTGCGATTATGACACTGAGGTTGTACTACCATCGTCACTTAAAAAACTTAACAATCATAGTTTTTACGGTGTAAATCATATCGTGGTTTCAACTGACAATGGTATGCTTCCACAAGGCCTGTTTAATGCCATTGGTGCAGGCAACAATTCAGTCAAAAAGATATCTACAAAGCTGACCGTAGACGGCAAAGACTACCTCATTCCTTTTGCAGGCGGTCGTTTGTCCAAATGGGACGAGTATTTCAAAATGATTCCGTTTGACGAAGACATCATCTGGAATTTTTACCAGGATATTGACGACAGGGAACCAGAGCTTATCAGAAAATTTCTTATAGAGCTCTACCCTACAATTGATAACCCGAAGGTAAAGACAGAAATCGGCAAAAAGCTAAGAAGCTTCCAGCGCAGCATCTTCAAGATGTGTCTTTCCAACACCGACGCTTTCGGCAATAAAATCAATGACAACAGCAATGACCAGTTATTGCTCAAATATCTGTCATATAATTTATGTACAGAGAACGCGCTAAAGACCCTTGCGAATGATGCAAACAAACTCGGCGAGGTTAATATCAATGCGTATGCCTTACAGGCAATAAGTAACCTTAACAACTCCAAGAAAACCTTTTTTAAATTGTAAACGCACAACAGCCCGGCAGCTTCGCTGCCGGGCTTCTTTTTTTTCTTTTTTCTTTTTCTCCACCTCTTTGTTCGCTTTCTGGATTCCGCCGCTTACATCTTCTTCCAGATATGCCACTCCATCTTCCGTCTGAATATTTTTTACGATATTTTTTCAGCCAGTTTTTTTTAAGTTCTTTGAGATATTTTTCTTTTTCATTTTCTGCCTCCTTTTTTATTTATGTATACAATATACAGAAAATCCAGAAAAAATCAGCACCACAAAAAAGCGCCTGGGAACCAGGCGCAAATGCTAAATTCTAAAATCAGTTTTTGTATCCATTCTGTTTAATGCATCCAGTGCGTATGCTTTTAACGACAGCCCCTCTGTCTCATTAGCAAAGCTGATGATTTTTTCAATCGTCTGTCTGGTGCTGCCGGCCCTGAATATACAATTTCTTCTTCCATATCAGATTATATTCCTGCCACTCTCCTCATTTTTCTTTGAACAGGGCATTTTTCTCCACATCCACTAAGTGCCATTTGATGCTCCACAAACTTTCTTTCATGTTTCAAATACTCCGAATGATAATAAATATCCTCTAAAGATTTGTTATAAATAGAATCCGGATTAACTATTCTATTATTTTCGTCAGCTAATTGAATATACTTGAATGTTTCACATCCGAATACCTTTCCGTCATAACGGATACACAGTTTATTTTTTCCGGCATAGCAATAATAATCGGAATCCTCTCGCTGTAAAGGAATGCCAATTCTTATTTTATTATTATTGATTGTCTCAAGTTTTAACTTCAATTTCTCATTCTCATCTGCGTCCAAAACTAATTCCCCAGTATTATTAGCCGCTCTTCCATGAGGAACCAATCCCAAAAAGCTAACTTTATTAACACCTGCTCTTTCTGCAAATTTTACAATACTATCTATTTCATACAGATTTATTTTAGTTGGAACAAAATGAATTTCTGTACAAATATCTGTATTTTGAGCTTTGTTAATACTATCAAATACAAATTTCTGATATCCGGATGTTCCCATAAATTTATTATATATAGTTTGATTTATAGCCGGTAAATCAAAAATTATTTTATCAACTGCTACACTATATAATTGTTGTAATAGCTCCTGCTGAATACTGTCAACTCGTCCAGCAATGTTCAATATAATTCCACTAGTATAAATATATACCTTAATGCCTTTAGATTTTGCATAATGTACAATTTCTAATAATCCGTCATGCAAAAAAGGTTCTCCACCAGAAATACTTAAAACTTCAGTATTTAACTTTGACGCACTATCAATTATTTTTTTTACTTCCGCAGTTTCTATTTTTAAAGTACAATTAATGTCAGAATTAGATGAACAATGCAAACATCTATTTGGACACTTATGTATTATTTCAATTGAAATTTGTTTCATCTTTTTCAGCGCAGGATACCCCATCCGATGAAGAAACAATATTCTTTGTTTCGTAGTCAAGTGGGGAGGAATGCACGGTTTTACATCCATCCTGCTTCCTCCTTTTAATTAAATAATTCCTGGCCGCTTCGTTTCTTTCAGTCGCGGCTGTTAATATATTTCGCATCATAGAACTTCTCAAGGCATCTGTCAGCCCTTCGTTTCTTCCTTCACCAAACATAGGCGGGACTTTCCCACCCAACGATGACGGCAAGCCTGGACGCGGTTTTCCCGCCCGTCGATAATTGCCAGCTTTCTTTGTATCTTTCAGTTGTCAGTAATATGCGAGATTTTGGAGCATAAGAAAAAGCACCGCCTTCGGCGGTGCAAAGAAAATCTACAAGGAATATTCAGAATCTGTATCTCTGCAAGTAGAATCATTTAACAACTGCATGATACATGCTTGCATCGGAATGGATAATTTCGCAAAGCGGTTGTCATACAACAATTTTAAATCTTTTGCGGATGATAAACCCAATTCCCAAAAGTCTAATAAAGCCGGTATATTATCTGTCGTCATGTTCCATAGCAGTATTGTCTGACTCGTCACAGTAAGATATTGTTTTAATGTCCTGCCGTTTTTCGCCCGCTTTCTTTCTTCGCTCATGTTTTTATAAACCAGAATTGCCAACGTCCGCCCATAGTCGTTTTTTGAGAAACGGTATATCGTCTCCATATAGTTGAGAAGACACTGCTTTCGCAATTTAGCGACTGGAATTGATGAAATTGCCCGAATTCCTGAAACAATGATATTTTCTTCGTCATATGAGATATCCAACGGAAGCCAAAATCGCTCGGAATTTATTTCCACAGACATTATTTTGTTGTGTTCGTCGCAGTATATATTGTTGGTATTGTAGTCAGAAACAAGGAGCGAAAAAAAACGTGCCAGTTTTTTTAATCCTTCTTTTGTATTTTCGATTTTTGTATGTATTTCAGTTTTTTCCGGTTCCTCAACATCCCGGATAATTACTTTTTCCATTTTTTTAATTTCCCTTTCTTTTTTTTACACTGTGAAAGTTTCGGTTTCTGTCTTATCGGAAATACCTCGTTCTTTGCTAATTTGCTCCAAGAGATACGCTTTCATAACGACCGGTACATCATCACACAATTCATCAAAAACCTGCTCCAATGTTTTCTGACTGGCAAATCCGAAGTCTAAAAATTCATTCAGTGCTTTTACATCCTGAGTTTCAACTATTGCGCATAAAATCTTTTCGCTCATGACTATCAGGTAATGTTCTAACTCTCTTCCATTTTTAGAAGACTTTCTTTCATCAGTCATTTTGCGGTAAGTATTGAACGCAACCTTTTCTGCAGAATCATAACTTGAATAGATATACGATTTTTCTGCAAGATTTTGTAATGATTTTAATCTTTTCTTTGGAAATATGCTCCGTGAAATATCAAGTATCTTTGACAGCAAAAGTTCTCTTTGAACGTCATTCATAATTGGAACAAAAATAGAAATTCCATCCATGTTAATCTCAATGTCTCTAGGGTCTCCTTCTCTGGCAAGATAATCAATGAATTCACCATATGGTATAACCTGGATATTAGATAAATCCATGACGAGTTC
Source organism: Blautia sp. RTP21359st1_E11_RTP21359_211015 (assembly GCF_040910705.1). Lineage (NCBI taxonomy): Bacteria > Bacillati > Bacillota > Clostridia > Lachnospirales > Lachnospiraceae > Blautia > Blautia sp. RTP21359st1_E11_RTP21359_211015. Next base: position 417 of record NZ_JBDGAB010000068.1, on the reverse strand, counting down.
ATATAATTTGCGGAAGCCTTTTTTAGTGTTTTGCAGAGTTATTTTAGGAGGAAATTTTTCTTTTTTCGATTCCGTTTTGAACGGTCCTCCAGAAACAAAAATGTTCTGTGAGTCAGTAAATACTGTTTTTGTCATTTTCTTTTCTTCCTTTCTTTGTGTTTCTTTCTGCTTACAGTATGCCGTATTTCAGGGAAGTGTAAAAAAAAGAGCAAAGCCATTCGGCCTGCTCTTATTTTTTTACAAAGAAAATTCATTTGCCTCCCGCTTTTCCGCTCTCCTCATTGCGTCTAGCATGTATGATTTTTCGTCAATGAAGTCTCCACCCTTATGCGGTACATTGCTCCTATAGAGGTGGTATCTAAAACGGAGCAAAGCTCCGAAAAACACCTCCAGGAGTTAGCGATAAAAGGTTTTGTT
>NZ_JBDGAB010000067.1:0-18003 GCF_040910705.1 Blautia sp. RTP21359st1_E11_RTP21359_211015 | reverse complement strand
GTATACGATATTTTTATTTTTTATGCGCTTTCATCTCGGATATAGAATAACCGAGGATTCCCGCTTTAAATCCTAAAATTATATCCGCTACAATTCTGTTTGTAACATTTTGTAAAATCATATACTGAAGTTTTTTCTACTTCATCTATGAATAATTCGCATCCATCCGGACAGGAAGGCGAGAATAACTTGTTTATGCTTTTGAATCTATCCAAGTGGATTACTTTTACATTGCTAAAATCTGCATAACGGCTGATGTAGGAAATAGCATCTCCAATATAAATCTCAGGCGCATTTGGATTGATATTTGCAAGTACAGAACCCGCCATGACTATTGGCTCTTTATAACTTGGCATAACGAATAGCGAACCAGCAAAGGCCTTGTCCTCAATATAATCAATCTTATTGCTATTCACTACTGTCGTAGACATACATCCAGAAAACGCATATCCATTAATCTGATTTACATTTTTAAGGTCTATGACGCTTCCAGGCTTTTGACAAAACGTATTATATAAAGTGTACTTATCTTGTGTACTGGAATGTCTGTGCATAAGCAGCGGACCACTCTGGAAACGTGTATTCTCAGATGTTACCATCTGTACATTTGGAAACATCTCGTTCGCAATCTCAATACTACAGATAGACGGCTTAATCTTTATCTCTTTAACGTCTGGAAACTGTTTCAATACTGATTTGAGATACACACATTGATACTGTCCACCGAATTCATTTTCAGCAGAAAAGGTTATCGTCTCAACTCCATCAGGAATATCGATGTCAACAATAGCTCCACCATGACCATCAAAATATAACGTGGCTCCGTCTTCCGTTTCCATAGCATAGTATTTCATTTTTAGCTTCCTTTCTTTTTTTATTTTATTCGTTCTTACATCTTTAATATGGCAAAAAAAATAGAATAAAAAAATAAGCAACCTTATTTTCAGTCATTTGTGGATTTGGCATATTATCAACGTAAACCATAAATACACAAAGAAAGGAATTAAAAAAATCATGAAAAAAACAATCATTGCAATAACAGGAAGAACAGCAGCAGGAAAAAGCGTTGTCGCAAAAAAAATGGCTGAGAGATTAGGGCTGAAAGTTCTGCAGTCATACACGACAAGACAGCCAAGACCTGATGAACTGGCAGATATGGAACATTCAGACCATATTTTCATCTCCAACGAAGAGTATAACAAACTGCAGGATATCGCCGCTGAAACTGAAATTAACGGTTGTCGGTATTGCACCACAGTTGAGGTCTTAAACCAGTGCGATTTTTATGTGATTGACCCAGATGGCATTGATTACTTAAAAAAAGAACACGGAAAAGAGTTTCATATTGTGCAGTTTTACATCTACGCTAATGACGAAATCAGGAAAGAACGGTTCCTGCAGCGTGGGAATGCAGAGAGCGATTTTGAATCGAGAAATGATGATGAATCAAAACAGTTTAATGCATACGAACAGAACCACAAGTACGATATCATTATCTACAATAACAGAGATATTGATTATGCATTAAATATGATGGAGCCTTATATCAAAATCATCCTGGAAGACAGGCTGAAAGAAATTGAGGCGAAAAAGAACGGGACTTGGGTAGAACCGCAGGTTGAAAAATCCGAATCTGACAAATCTGAAGAAAAACCTGAAGAAGAAGACGACGAAGCCCTTTCTGCTGAAGCGGAAGAGGGTGCATTAAACAAGGACCCTTCAGTTGTCAGTATGGAATCTGTCGACAAAGAAGAGTTAGGAACAGAGCAGAAAGAGACAAATGACCCGTTTAGCCTTGACGAGGATTCAGAGGACGTCTTAGATATCTTTGACAATAAAGGTTCAGACACTGAAAACAGTTCCGCAGAAGAAGACCTGGAGACAGAACCAGAAGCGAGAAAAAACGACGAAGAGGATAAATTACCGAAGACAGACGATGGTAATTTAGACCCATTCAGCCTTGACGATACTGACTTCGATGATTCTCCAGCAAATCTGGACCAGTTACCGGGTTCCGAGCTGGATAGCGCTATGAACATGGCAAGCGATACAGATAACGAGACAGAATCATCCGAATCGGAGCAGCTACTTGAAGCAAAAATGCCAGAGACTTGCAAGCAGGCAGAAGAAGCATCAGAGGGAACTGATGCTTGTGAGGAAGAGGACGACGAAGATGAAGAGGATGCGATTCTTCTTGATTAACGGAGAACGGAAGTCCCCGGCCGACAAAAGTTGTCCGCGGGTCCAATGTTCCGGTTTTAGCTTCGCACGCGGGTTTGAATCCCCGTTCGAAGCCTGGTTACGAGCGCGAAGCGCGAGTTATCAACGAATTGGGATGACGGTTTACCCGTCATCCTTTTTTTTTGTGCGATATATGCCCGATAAAATCCACAAAAAAAGTTTTAAAAAAAATGTTCTCTTTTTTATTTTATTTAGCATATTGAAACTGTCAGCAAAAAGACGGGCTGACATGGGGCCCTGAAATGCCGCCAGATATGACGGAAAAACAGTTCAGGGATGACATTACGAGAATGGATACATTCAGCCACATAGAGGAATCTTTTGTAATATGGCATTTGGTTTTACCAATTCGCACGCAAAAAAAATATATAAAACCAAAATTTAAACAAAAAAAACAGCAAAAAAAAAGGATGTGAAATGAGAAAAAGTGCTGCCATGGTTACCGTGTGGTTATAAAATAAATTACATATTGAGAAGTCATGTCTACCAAGACTGCATATCTATTCTTTACGCTGTATCTTTTTTGATACTGAAGGCTGTTTCTGTTCGACGGCTGAAGAACTTGATTCTGCGAAAAGAGTTGATGTGTGATGCGAACGAGACTTTAAAAACGTTAAGTGAACGGCCGAGCCCGAACAGTCGGCGGGGCTGTGTTAATGAAAATCTTACATTGATATAGTCCAAAGGGGTTAAGGAGTGCTGCAAGACCTCTGCCTAAGGGTTGGATTACAACGACCTAGAAGCGTAGCTTTGAAAAGGGCGATGCTCATACTTTTTCTTGTCTGGAAAAAATATGGTTAAAAGTAGAGCACGGGGGAGTTCATGGAATAAGCATGAATGCCCGGGGTGACCATGTAAAGTATAGAAGTATACGCCATGCTGAATAGATTAACATATTTAGCCTGGTTGGGTAGCCAAGACGGATGATATGAGCGAAAGCAAAGGTGTGAGGGCCGGGAAATGCTATCTGGTGGATTTGACCCGCAACCTATTCACGGAGCAGATAGATTTAGCCACACCAGGATGAGGTGAGAGCCTCTGAAATGTCATTGTAATATTATAAAAACACTGCTGAAAGCGACATGAAAGAACAAGCGTTACATCAATTTACAAGAAAGAAATAAGAAAAAAAAATTGGCAAAATAAATATAAGAAAAACAGATTGATGTACAGTAGACCGTAAGCAGAACGTATTATAATATTTGGGTTGTCCTACGGGGCAGCCGGCTATTAAGATTACATGAAGCGAAACGACTGACGACCGACGACCTATTCGGAATGTTATTAGTTAAGCAGAATGGCATAGTTTCTTTCTTAAAGCATAGCAGATTTAGTCTGTTTTGCCGCATAAGGAGAAGCTATGCCAATTCGCTCAACTCCCTCCTCTCTCTGACCTGCATAGTTGGCATCCTCTAATTTATAGACAAAGCCAAAAAATCTTGGCATACGAAAATTCATTGAGCAAATACCGCGAATGTTTGTAAATCACCAGTAGATAATGAACATACGGAAATTCGCGGTGTTTTGCGGACTTGGCTGGCCAAAAAAGCAGAGATTTTCGTATGCTAAGATTTTTTTAGCCATGCCAAGAAAATTTAAATAATAGCAGCCGTACATAATTTTCTTGGCTTGGCTACACACATATATACTATATATATAAGATATTTGTTCCTTCTGTCTGAGATAAAGAGAGAGGAGAGAGTGAGGGGACACGATATATTCGTCTTGTGCTAACATACGTTACACAAGATTTTTTTTCGCGAAAATATGAATGGTATAACAGAATATGATATACTGATTGTAAGATTGTAAGTGAATACGAAATACTATATGAGAAATAGGAGAGACTTGCACATGAATATAGATATGCTTTGGGATGAGAGCCCCGTTGATGTAACTGCTGAAGCAAATTTTATTTGGAGTATCGCGAATAAGCTCCGCGGCTCTTATATGCCGGATAAGTATGGAGATGTTATCATTCCGATGGTAATCATCAGGAGATTTGAGTGTACACTGGAAAAGACAAAGCAGGCTGTTGTTGATATGTTTGAAAAGATGCCGACATATCCGTACAAGGCCATGTGCAAGATTTCCGGGTTTCAGTTTTACAATACCAGCCAGTTTGATTTGAGAGAACTGTGTAATGATGCTGACAACATTGCAAAGAATTTTAATGCATATGTTGCGGGATTTTCTGATAATGTTAAAGATATCCTGAATGAATTGGAGATTGAGAAACATATTGAGAAAATGGAGAAGGATGGCTGCCTATTCTCCGTTGTGAAGGCGTTCTCTGAACTTGACCTCAACCCGGAAACTTATGACAGTATCAAGATGGGGTATATCTTTGAGAATCTGATTGGCAGGTTTTATCAGAACGTAGATGCGGGACAGTTTTACACTGGCAGGGATATCATCAAATTACTATGTTCTGTCTTACTGTCAGAAGGCTGTGATGACATTTTTGATGACAAGAAAATCATTACTGTATGTGACCAGGCCTGCGGTACTGGCGGTATGCTCTCCACTGCATTTACATATCTGAAGCACTATAACCCTTCAGCAGATGTGAGACTGTTTGGCCAGGAGTTTATGGGGCCGTCTTATGCAGTCGGTAAGGCTGAAATGCTTATCAAAGGGCAGAATGCTGAAAACTTTAAGCATACAGACACATTGAAGAATGACTGCTTTCCGGATACAAAAATGCGGTTTCTGATTGAAAATCCACCGTTTGGTACTCCGTGGAGCGGAGATAATGCGAAACAGGGTCAGGAAGATGCAGTTAAAGCGGAATTTGCAAAAGATGGCAGCAGATGGGGAGCAGGGCTCCCGGCTGGAAGCGATTCTCAGTTATTGTTCTTACAGTCAGCAGTCGCAAAGATGGATGACTATGTTGGACGTGCGGCAATCATTTCTAACGGTTCTCCGTTGTTTACTGGCGGGACTACGTCAGGCGAATCACAGATTAGACGCTGGCTGCTGGAAAATGACCTGGTTGAGGCGATTATTCAGATGCCGAATGATTTGTTTTACAATACCGGCATCAGCAGTTTTTGTTGGATTCTGTCTAAGAGCAAACGCCCGGAGCGTATCGGCAAGATTCAGCTGATTGATGCTTCAGGTATCTGTCATAAGTTAAGGAAGCCGCTTGGAAGCAAGAAGAACGAGTTTACGCCGGAAGACCGCGAGATTATCACGAAATTGTATTGTGATTTTGGGGAAAATGAGTTCTCTAAGATTTACAACAACACAGAATTTATTTACCGTGAATATACCATAATGCAGCCTCTGCAGAGGCGGTATGAAATTACAGACGAAAGCATTGAGCGCTTGATGCAAAGCGGCGTGCTGTCAAAGCTCTACGACGAAGCAAAAGTCCTTGAGCTGGAAGAAAAAGGCGAAAATATGACAGCAAAAGAAAAAACAAAATTAGAAGCCTTTAAGAAATCCAAACCTCAGTACGACAGCATCCTTGATGCATTAAATGCAGCAAAATCAGAAGAAAAGTATATGTCGCCGGAAACCTTTTTACCGGTAATCAATAAGGTTCTGCCTGACGTTGATTTAAAACTTGTTGACAAGATTGCTGATGCTTTATCTGTAATGGACAAAAATGCTGAAATACAGAGAGAAAAGAAAGGCAAAAATAAAGGCGAAATCATTTACGACAAAGACACCAAAGACACTGAGATTGTAAAATATGACGAGGACATTGAAGATTATATGGCGCGTGAGGTGCTGCCACATATCCCGGATGCCAAGTGGTTCTTTGAAGAAAACCTGGCAGCGAAGAAGCCGGTAATCAAGACTGGCGCGGAAATACCGTTCACACGATGCTTCTACAAATACCAGAAGCAGGCAAAATCAGAAGATGTTGCGGCAAGGATGGCGGCGCTTGTGAAAGAAGCCGGAGAGATTGAAAAAAGACTTTTCGGGTGAAGAGAAAGAGAGAAGGGGCTGCCCGCCCCCTATACCCTAGCAAGGGATTTCATCCATTAACCCAGAGCAAAAACTGCGTTTTTGCAGGCTGACGGTAAAAACAAACGAAGAAGTAAGCGATAAACAAGGAGACGTTTAACATATATGGAAGGAAAAACCAGCGAAAAAAAAGAAAGAAAAATGCGCGATTCCGGGATTCCGTGGATTGGTGAAGTACCGGAGGGATGGGAGTTTTCAAAAATTAAGTATCATTGCACGATGAAGAGTGGAGATAATATAACAGCATTAGATATAAGCGATAATGGCGAATATCCTGTTTATGGCGGAAATGGACTGCGAGGATTTTATAAAATCTATAATAAAAATGGCAATCATATTTTGATTGGGCGACAAGGCGCTTTAGCAGGAAATGTTCATTTAGTCAATGGAAAATTCTGGGCAACTGACCATGCAGTTGTTGTAACTCTAAAAAATGATGTATTTATAAATTATTTTTTTAGAATGCTTGAATCTATGGACCTTAATCAATATGCTTTTGATACTGCAGCGCAACCTGGGCTGAGTGTGTCTCGTATTATGAATTTAAATATAGCATTACCAAATCTGGAGGAACAACACCGCATTGCCGATTTCCTTGACTCTAAATGCTCCGAAATTGACACCCTTATTGAAAATCTCCGTGCCCGCATGGAATCTGCAAAAGAATACAAAAAAGCAGCTATAACAGAAGCAGTGACGAAGGGGCTTAACAAAGATGCGAAGATGAAGGATTCCGGAATTGAATGGATTGGGGAGATACCGGAGGGGTGGAAGGTCGCAAAAGCAAAATATTGTATTGAAATCCAAAATGGGAGTGACCCCCATTTAGAAGGCAATATTCCGGTTTATGGAAGCGGAGCAAAAAGTTTTAAGACATGTGGCGAATATAAAAATGGACCAACAGTATTAATTGGCAGAAAGGGAGCTACATTACATATTCCACATTATATTGTCGGAAAATTTTGGAATGTTGATACTGCGTTTAATGTTTATACGAAACCACATTATTTATTAAAATACTATTATTATTGTGCTGTTTCATTTGATTATAAATCGTATATTTCACAAACAACACTCCCGAGCATGACGCAGACCAATTACGAAAACATGGTGCTTCCTATGCCAAGCATGTTAGAACAACAGCAAATTGTTTCTTTCCTTGACTCCAAATGCTCCGAAATTAACGCTCTTTTACAGAACTACGAAGACCAAATCGCAACACTGGCAGAGTATAAAAAATCATTGATTTATGAATATGTAACCGGTAAGAAAGAAGTACCGGCAGCGTAGATATCGCAGCCGAAAGATATGCCTGCCAAAGAGGGGCGGCCTTGTGCAGAAAAACGAGCGAAGCGAGTTTTTAGGCAGGTCAAGACCGGCCTCGCCCCGCATCTCCATTCTGCCTTTAAGAAAGAAGTGCCGGTAAAATAGTTTTTCTGCATATTAATACCAGTGGTTATTTGATTATATTTTGCAGTAACAAACCGCACAAGTGGTCGAATTGCCCAAAAAAATATTGGAGGAAAAGAACGTTTATGCGTTCCATATTGACGATGAAAAGAAAATCTTTTAATATGGAAAAACTATTATCTATTCAAAATCATTATATGAATAATCCTAGCCAAGACATGGTAGAGGAATTAAACTCAACAGAAGAAGAACTAAAAAAAGATGTAAAAGATTTTGATTCAATAGATTCACCAGATGGATATAGAAGGATGTTTAAAAATGGCAAAAGTTGATTGTAATAAAATTCCGTATGCGAAAGCTCAAAGAGAAATTAAAGCATTATTGAATTCCATTCGGTCTTATTTTAAAAGCGAGTATAATATGGATGTAAGGGTAGCAATAGATTATGGAATGGATGTTAACCTGGCAAAGTCGTCAACTGGCTTAAAAACAAAGCCAAGTATCGTAATTGGCATGAAAAATGCAAGAGCAAAGTCTTTATTTTACATAGACAGAGTTAATTATACAACTGCAATAGTCAACATTTTTCATGAAATGCGACATTTGGAGAATAAATTTAATGGTTTTATCGGATGCTGCCATAAAAAAGAAGACGATGTATACATTGCTTTATCATATATGGCGCAGCAGGGGAATATCGGATATTACAGCTGTAATTACTACAATAATCCATATGAAATAGACGCGGAACACAATGGACTAAAAGAAGCACATAATTATCTAAGTATCTATTTTGGAAAAAGTAACAGTGAAAAAATGCTTGTAGACTACGTTAACCACAAAAACGAAGATAAAAATTCCTACTTCGTTGAACCAAAAGGGAAAAAATATTTTCAATCTTATGACGAAATATTGAAATCACTAAAAAATTTATTCCAGGAATCAAAAAGAATCGGAAATAGGGATTACAGGGATAACCAGGAATCAATAAATGATGAAGCATTATCCTTTATAAAATCTTATGCAAGTGATGAGGTTGTAGTTTCATTACATTCTTCTCAAAATAGTATCGAGTACGACAAAAAAATTGCAAGTATTGTCTCGTATATTCATCCAGATTACAAAAAACAGATTCCGGTATTAAATGATGTTGACTTATCGTTTAAATCTGTTTTTAAAACGAATATTATATTCAAAGAGCAGGAAATAGGCCAGGATGAATATGAAAGATGAGTTGTCAAGTTTATATTAGTACTTATATCTTCTCAGCAGAAGGAGACATTGATGAATAACATATTATCAGAAAAAGAATACCAAAAATACATACTAAAAAAACTTGCTACCAGCGGCTACGAAGTCCAGCCGGCAGACCACTACGACAGGCTTTTTGCTGTCAGCCGCCCGGAGTTGATGCGGTTTCTGGAAATCACGCAACCGGATGAGATGGAAAGCCTTAAAAAAATATATAAAGAAAAGACAGAAGAAGTGATAGTGTCGGCTATAAACGCGGAAGAGACAAAGAAACGCGGCAGCAGGCTTGACGTCCTGAAACACGGCGTGGAGATTGCCAATGTACCGCTGAAACTGATATATGCAAGGCCGGCTACAACATATAATAAAGAACTCAATAGGTTGTATAACGAAAACATCTTCTCTGTATCAGAAGAGGTGTGGGCATCAGATGAAGAAAGAATTGACCTGGTCGTGTTCCTGAACGGCCTTGCGATTATGGCATTTGAATTAAAATGCAACGCAGCCGGCCAGAACTACGAGAACGCGATTCTGCAGTATCGGACAGAGCGCAATCCGAAGACAAGGCTCTTCAGATTCAAAGCCGGCGTCCTGGTATCTTTTGCGATGGATTTGGAAGAAGTGTATATGACAACCAAGCTTGACGGCGAGGCCACATTCTTCCTGCCGTTCAATATGGGAAAGGGCGAGGGTATTAATACCGGTGCCGGAAACCCGGTCTTAAAAGACGAGTACAGCGTCCACTATATGTGGGATAACATCCTCCAGAAAGATTCCGTGCTTGAAATCATCAGTAAATTCATGTTTATTGAAGTAAAAGAGAAAAAAGAAGACGAAAAAAGAGCAGTAAAAGAAGGTAGAGCGCCGAGAAAGAAGGTTTCCGAAACGGTCATCTTCCCGAGATTCCACCAGCTGGACGTCATCCGGAAGGTGCTTGACGATGTGATGGTGAACAGAAGCAGCCAGAACTACCTGCTGCAGCATTCTGCCGGCTCCGGAAAGACAAATGAGATTGCCTGGCTGTCGTACCGCCTGGCATCACTACATGACGATAACAACAAGATTATCTTTGACAGTATCATCATCTGTACTGACAGGGTAGTAGTAGACCGCCAGCTGCAGCAGGCCGTGCTGTCATTAGAGCATAAATCCGGGTTCATCCGAGTTATGGATGAAAAATGCACATCTGCAGACCTTGGCCGGGCGCTGGAAGGTAATACAAAGATTGTTGTGACGACTATCCAGAAGTTCCCGTATATTGTGGGTAATGTAAAGGCGCTGAAAGAGAAACATTTCGCAGTCATTATTGACGAAGCACATTCATCAACTGCTGGTAAGAATATGAAGGCCGTGACGGATGTCTTGAGGGAAGGTGAAGAGGTAGATGCTGAAGATATCCTTGCAAAAGAAGTAAGCAAAAACGGCAAGCCGGAAAACGTGTCAGTGTTTGCATTTACCGCTACACCGAAACCGACAACGCTTAAACTATTTGGAAGAACCAATACGAAGGGCAGAAATGAGGCATTCCATCTGTATTCTATGAAACAGGCAATAGAAGAAGGTTTCATTCTGAATGTCCTTGAAAATTACACAACATATGACACATACTTCCAGTTGAATAAAGAGATTAAAGAAGACCCGGAATATCAGACCAATAAGGCGAAACGTCAGATTGCAAGGTTTATTGACCTGCATGAGACTAATATCATGCAGCGTGTGGAAATTATAATTGAACATTTCCGTACAACTGTAATAACTGAACTGGATGGACAGGCGAAAGCAATGGTCATCACCGCATCACGTGAAGCAGCAGTCAAATACAGACAGGGCTTTGAAGACTACGTGAAGAGAAAAGGATATACCGATATTCACGCCCTGGTCGCATTCTCCGGAAAGGTAAAACTGGAAGATAAAGAATATACAGAGCCGGGAATGAACGGCTTCGCAGAAAAGAAACTGCCGGTAGAGTTTGACTCTGACGACTACAACGTGCTTATCGTTGCTGATAAATATCAGACGGGCTTTGACCAGAAGAAACTCTGTGCTATGTACATCTTAAAGAAACTGCATGATGTATCAACCATCCAGACACTGTCACGCCTTAACCGTATCTGCCCGCCGTATGACAAACATACATTCATTCTTGACTTTGTAAATAACTATGATGACATCATCAAGGACTTTTCCAAGTTCTACACTGTCACAGAGTTATCCAACTCAATAACTCCGTCTGCAATGTATGATATTGAGGCAAAACTGGACGGTTATTATGTGATTGACCCGGATGACGTGGACAAATTTAATGACTTACTGTATTCCGGTGATATATCTGCAAAAGCAAAGAAAAGTATGACATACCTGCTGCAGAAGACCAAAAAGGCAATTGAAAGTCATCCGACAGAAGAACGCAATGAAATCATCCTGACAGTCAAGCACTTTGTAAGGTTCTACGAATTCCTGATTCAGGCTTCCTGTTTTGAGGACAAAGAGCTTCATAAGAAATACAATTTCTTAAACTATCTGAAGTCATATTTAAAGATGGGCGGCTCCGGCGGCGGTTTCAACCTGGCCGGCAAGATAAAGGCTTCCGGCTTCGTACAGAAGAAAAAAGAAGAGCATAAAACAGACACTATAAAATCGGACCCGGTCGTAAAGCTGCCGACAGCAGAGCAGATTGCCCTGACGCCGCAGAAGACCGAAAAACTCTCTCAAATCATTGCTGAAATCAACAGCAAAACGGGTAAGTCATACGATAATGACGTTGCAGTGAAGGCGATGCTGCAGATTAAAGACATTATGATGAAGTCAGAAGAATTAAAAGCAAGCGCCAAAAATAACACGGAAAAAGACTTTGAATTTGCTTATTTTGACAACATTGACGATGCTTTGATTGAGGGGCTGAACCAGAATCAGGATTTCTTCTCCCTACTGCTTGGAAATGATGAGATTAAGAAAGAAGTGCTTGGAATCTTTGCGGAGGAGATTTACAGGGGGCTAAGAGCGGGAGAGTAGAAAAGGCTGCCTGCGGAAGATGTTTGTGTAGAGATGGCGGGCTTGGATTGAAAATTAGGGAAAATGAAAAAAAAATAAGCGTTAAAAAAGAAAGGATGACAATAATTTCAACTATGATACCGCGAGCTACGCTCGCGTGTAACAGACGCGGGCGGGGTTTCATACTCCCATATTTATTTTGGTAACGAGCCGGCAACGGCGAGTTACCAAAGTTAGCCGCGATTTTCCCCGCCCGTCGATAATTTGTATGAAATTGCATGCAAAGAAGAGGATGTTAGTACTATAAAATGGTATGTGTGTATAAGAAAAAAATAGAGTAATCTACGGCCGGAGGAAAGTCCTCTGGTCTTTTCTTTTGTAAAAACTGAAATGAAGAAAGAAAAGGATGCGGTAATCTTAATGACATTGAAAAAACATAAGGTATATGTTAAGTGGTATGTATTTAAGATGTCAGAAATGGCCTCTTCTTTGTTATTTTTGAGTTTTGATTATGCGATAAATTTGTCATATTAAAACTTGTAATAGTAATTTGTTTACGCCGTATTATCGGCGAGAAAGAGAGGAAAATATGAAGATAACAATGACACCAAGTTCACGTGGTTTAAACGTGAACTGTGAAATGGTAGAGGCATTTGAGGCAGTATTGCCTCAGTCTATTTTGGCGAAACTGGAGCCTTTTAGTTTTGCCATATGCTGTAAGGACGGTGGATACGCCATCTGTTTACAGAGCTTTAAAGCTCTTTCAGATGACGTATATTATGGTCCGTTGACAAAATATATAGACAAAAGCAACTGGTTTGGTTTTGTCGACGACGTAAAGTCCAAGCCTGAATATAAGGCTAGACTTGCAGAGTTACATGTCCCGGCAGCTATAGCTCCAGCGATTGAACTTCTGGAGCTGTATGAGCAGTGGAACGACTGCAACGAGCATGTCATCGATGAGTTCATTCGTTTTGATGCAATGTATTATATTCCACTGCATGATACAACAATTCCGTCAATAATCAAAGCAGCAAAAATCTTTGCAGGCTATGGCGATTGACAGAATTGGCCAAGGAGGTTGTTTTAGAGGAGAGCCAGGAATGACTCGCCTCTTTTTTTTGTGTTCTGTAACGATGATGCGACTCCGGCAAAGCCGGGGAGTTATTAAAAACCTAAAAAAATTCCAAAAAGAATCTCTTTTCTCTAAAATTCAGCATATTGTAAAAGAAATAATTCACTAGAATTTAAGGATTGAAAAAAATGCAAAAAAGAAAACTAAAAAAAATCAGTCTCCTGTTATCGTCTGCTGCGCTGGTATTGGCTCTTACAGTGCCCGTGAAGGCAGCAACAGAAGATGTGACAGAACAGGCCGAAGACTCTGGCGTGTATGTATTTAAAGATGCAAAGAAAGACGGCACCGTCACGTTTGTGAAAAAATGGAAAGACGGAAAAGATAATGCAGATAGGCCTGTTCCTGACATTGAGATAAGCACCAAACGACCAGAAGGCGCAATAATCAAATATACAGTAACATTTCATGGAAATGGATTGACGTTCGCCGATGGAACGACAGAAAATTCAATCGTATATACCTCTGCCGGGCAGGTCCTGGACGGACAGTATAAAATACCAAATGGAATGAATGTGTGCTGGTATACTGATAAGTCGTGCACGACGAGGGTTCCGGTGTCCAGAGACGGTACAATAAATATTGGAGTCTCAAAAAATATAGATTTATATGCTAAGGAAGCAACATTTGTCCTAAAAAGCGGCGATACATTTAATTCACTGATTCCTGATGAGACGACTGCAATATATTTTACTGATGAAGAGATGCCGGATGGCGCAGAAACAATTGATGTTGATGCTGACGGGGATTCAGGCGCTATTGCCTGGATGGAAGGCACTGTTATGAAGGTTTCAACACAGATTAGTGATGTGAAAGTTATTTCTAACGTAAACAGCAAAAATATGTTTAATAAAAAGGTAAATCTGGAAGAAATTCATTTTGACAATATTGACACTTCAGCGACGACCAACATGCAGTCATTATTCCTGAATTGTTCAAAACTGAAGACTCTTGATTTGACAACATTCAACACATCAAAGGTACAATACTTCAACAGTATGTTCTCCGGATGCAGTGCCATGAAGCAGGTAAACATTGAAAGCTTTGATACCTCCAATGCCACAACGTTCAATAGCATGTTCTACGGATGCAATAATCTTGAATCTGTTGATGTGTCTAATTTTAAAACAGACAAAGTGACTGATATTGGATATATGTTTGTGTCTTGTAGAACACTAACGAATTTGGATTTGTCCAATTTCAACACAAAAAATGTTTGGAATATGGCTTACATATTCCAGAAATGCAGTAATCTTGCATCAGTTAACTTCAGCACCTGGGATACATCAAAAGCAACAACGATGCAGTGCATGTTCTCCGAATGTGAGAAAATTACTGAGATTGATGTATCTCATTTTAACACAGCAAAGGTAACAACTATGCGAAGAATGTTCCATCGCTGCAGCAACCTTAAAATACTGAATGTTGATAACTTCAATACATCAAAGGTAAATAATATGGAAGCAATGTTCTACATGTGCAGCAATCTGCTTGAACTGGACATTGACCATTTTGATACTAAGAATGTAACAAATATGAGCATGATGTTCCTGATGTGCTCTAAATTAAACGTTTTGAATGTTAAGAATTTTGATACAGGAAAAGTCACGGATATGTCGTATATGTTTTCAACCTGTCAGTCTTTGACAGAACTGAATGTATCATCGTTTAACACATCCAACGTAAAAAATATGATGCAGATGTTTTATAACTGCAATAATCTAATTACACTTAACCTATCTTCATTTGATACAAGTAATGTGACAAACATGAATAAGATGTGGTATAACTGTAAAAGCCTGACGATGCTCGACTTATCAAATTTCAATACAACAAAAGTAACGGCTATGGACTGCACGTTTTATGCCTGTCACGGAATGACGATTCTAATTCTTGGCGAAAACTTTAGGCTTGTTGGTGAAACATATTCAATACCTGCAAGCAGTTGGATGAACTCTAGTGGCGAAATATTTGAATCTGACGGTACAAATTCAAATCTGCCGAGCAATGTGGCAGATACTTACAAAAAGATGACAAACTGAAGGCTGAAAAGAATCCCCTGGAAATGTTTCCAGGGGATTTTGCTTTCGTATATTTGCTTCAACGGAGAGTGGGGAATCACCGGCCGACAAAAAGTTGTCCGCAGGTCAAACGTTCCGGTTGGAACGGCGAGTTATCATATTTATTCTGGTACTGAATGCGAAGCACGAAGTATCATATTTATTCTGGTAACGAGCCGGTAACGGCGAGTTATCATGCGTGTTCTGGTAACAACTCCGGCAAAGCCGGGGAGTTATCAATGAAATCTCTGTACTCAGCCTTACGGCTTCGCTTGACATTTGCTGCGCAAATTGGTACCGAGCCGATACGGCGAGGTATCAAAAAAAAATCCTCAAAAAAACAATGCACTTTTTAGTTTTTTCTTCATACTATATATGTAAGGGCTAAACCCCGTGATGCCGTTTCGGTAAACCGCCGACCGGCAACAGACGCAAGGCTTTTGCCTGTGTCTGGAGATATGGGCTTTGCCGCAACGCGGAAGGTTAAGCGCTCTTCAAATCCCTCAGCGAGAAATTCCGGGGGAGGTATGGTGGTGAGGTGGAGACAGGCTGAACTGACACGGTGGTGTCAGAATGCACACTTGGTTTTCAGTATCCCGGGCTGAGGTCTTTTGCAGGCAGAATGGTAGTAGTACTGCCGACTGCAGACAAAAAAAAGAAAAATAAAAAAGTTTTTCTTTTTCATATCTTTCTGAGAAAAATCCAGCATATTATGTGAAAGGAGAAAGAGAGAGAAAGAAAACTCCAAAAAATTTTTTTCAAAAAGCGTTACATTTTTTTAATTATTTAACATATTGAATATGTAAGCAAAAAGAGCGAACGAACCGCGACGAGTACCTACGGGGAAAACGGGGATTGTAGTCTTTTGATGCTTGCAGCAATATTTCGGCTTTTCGCAAATGTTACTTCATGTTGGAAAATTTAAAATTACAAAATGGTATATATATTTACATTTGCACCCACACGAAATATCTTTTTTAAGACTGATGAGCAGAGGACTGTTTGTGACAATCCTCTCTTGGCAGTAGGCCTGGGCAAGGCCTTTCATTTGTTAACGGAGAACGGGAAGCCCCCCGGTCGACAAAAAGTCATCCGCGTGTCAAATGTTCCGGTTTTAATTTCGCACGTGGGTCTGAATCCCCGTTCGAAACACGCTTCGCTCAGCCTTTCGGCTTCGCTTGCCGCACTTCGTGCTGGTAACGAGCGCGAAGCACGAGTAATCAATAAAAACAAATAATGGCATTTCGGCATTTCGTAAATGTTACTTCATTTATAATTATTGTATAACATAAATACTGAGTTGCAAAGACGATGAGATAGGGATGGGGATTGAGCTTGAGCTCAGTCGAGCCCTCATCCTCATGCCAATTGCGATTACTTAAATACATTTACCTCCACTCGAAATGCAAAATATTCCGGCTATGTAGTAAGCAAGGTATTCGTACCAGCCGAAGGCGGTTACTTCTTTGTAGAAAACGAAATTATACAGCAAATTATTTTTACCGCCACGATTACACGGAATGACAATTTATTTTGCGGCAGTTCTGTTATTGCAGCCGTGGTCAAGACTAAACGATTTCGGTTACTTCTTTATATAATACATACTTTAAAAGACAAATGAACATTTATATGTAATAAATGGCGTGTATGCGCTATCATTAAGAAAAATTACCGATTCAGCGACTCGCTATGCGATTCATAGCGGCATCAGGTCTTTAGGCAAAAAAAAGCGTAATAAGAGAAAAGATTTGGTTACTACATACTAATAGAAAAGAAGAAAGTGGATATGGTCAGTGTATCGGAGCGGCCAACTTATAATTGGTAAGAGCGCGTATACGCAGACGAACAATGAATTTACCGAATCACTCACTCGCAAAAAAAATATTTTCTTTCTGCAACGAAGCAGGATTCCTTCTTTTTAGCGGCAATCTTAAACGCCCATCGGCGTTTTTCGGACACGGTGGACGGCTTGGTTACTTCTCAAATGGATAATAAAGGATTATTTTGTTAATATAATAGAATTTTGTAATGTGTGACGTCCACACACACGGGCAATAAAAGTGGACGCTTAGCAATGCAGGCCTGGCTGTATCCAGGGAAACAAATAAAATACCAAGTAACTTACTCGCAAAGAGAGAAAAAAGCGGTAGTGCCTTTTCAACAGGCATACCGCTTTTCTAATGTCCACAAAAAATATACAGGCAGATATCTGATTTTAACGGAGAACGAAATCCCCGGACGACTTTTTGTCGGCCTGGGATTTCCCGTTCTCAGTTAATCTTCACGTATGAAAACGCGAAAATTTTTTCGCGAAAATTATACATTTTTGCAAAAATCCGGCATATTATAAATGACAAACTCAGAGAAGGAGGAACTTGTATGCTGCTGTCACAGAAAACAACTATCAGGTTAAATAAATCAGAATCTAACATTATCGGCCATATGTGCTATGCAGCATATAAGCTTTGGAATGCTTGCAACTACGAAAGACGGAACTACAAGGGCTTATCACTGCCAGTAAAATATCCTGACTGGTATTATCAGAAGTCTGCGCACAAGGATGGTTTGTGGTTTAAACAGCTTCCGTCGCAAACAGCACAGGAAATATGCAAGCAACTGGATAAGGCCTGGAAGTCTTTTTATTCCCTGAAGAAATCAGGAGGCATTGAGGACCCTAAACCGCCACGTTTTAAACATGACAATATCGCCATTACTTATATGCAGAATGGGATTGTGCATGAGCCCGGAAGCGACACCATAAGGCTCTCCATCGCCAGGAATCTCAGGAAATACATGTCTGAAACTTACCAAATCAACGATACTTTCCTTTACCTTAAAAACCGTATTTTTAAGGACGTTGATGTGATAAAACAGATAAAATTGTATCCGCCTGAGAATGGGGTATGTGAAGTCATTGTTGTCTATGAAATTCCAGATGAG
>NZ_JBDGAB010000066.1:0-19324 GCF_040910705.1 Blautia sp. RTP21359st1_E11_RTP21359_211015 | reverse complement strand
TGGACCCACCCTGAATCTACGGGGCCCAGGCTCCGCACATCAGATGCTCGGTAATTTAATTGCCGAGTAGTTCACAAGAAGTATCTCTGGATAATCTTGACCCAAATATCGATTACGCTGCGCCAGCCACAGTACTGTTGTCTGATGGGTGCTCGATAAGGAACAAATACACATATACAATCCCAGAAACTAATAACTATGATTTATATGTACTTCCTGTTCTTGGCATTATGGACGAAGAAATTGGTGCTGAATTTTTAGAATTTTCATCTTTTGATGAATTTTTGGAAAAACTTTCGAATATACAAAAAAGACAGTATCCATTAGGCTCAGACGGGTCCGAATGGGATGACGAAGATGTCACAGAGGATTCGTCTTGTGACGATGGCTTTAATTATATGAAATCAAAAAAAATATATGTATTAAATCCGGCGTGGCTACATAGTGATGAAACAGGTATCCAAGGATTGGACTCAGAATACCCTGAATGATTTGACAAATTGGTCGCAGATACAGGCATAACACCTTGCATAAACGCAAGGTGTTTTTTTTCTGAAAAAAATCAAGCATATTGCAAGAAATACAAAAAAAGAAAGGAAAAAAATAATGAAAAAAGAAATGGAAACGGTATATAAAAATAAAGATAATGTGGTTTATACAATATCAAATGATTTGAATTCATGTTGCGACATTGATGTCCCAGATGATGTAGAAACGGTAATGCTTGGGATACGCGAAGACGAAACAATCAGGACTGGAGCACTGATTTTGGCTTTCAATCTTGTTAAGAGCGAAAAAAGTTTTCCAAATGTAAAGAAACTTATAATAGGAAGCCACATATTTCATATCAGTATTCCGAATGCACTGTTTCCCAATGTAAGAGAAGTGATTTCGTATTCCAAACATTTTGACAGTGGGAAATATATCGTTCATCTAACCGACTCTTATTCCCCGATGAAATTGCTTTATAATTCTTTTTGTCTTGGACCTGATGAGGTCCTGAATTTAGAAGGTATACATCTTATTGAAGCAAATGCACTTGAGGGCTGCCAGACAACAAAAGTAATCAATGCAAACAAGACAAAGATACTGGACCGGCAGGCTCTTCACGGCTCAGCGTTTGAGCAGTTAAAAGCCGGACACAATCAATGCCTATTGCTTGGAAACTTCGTGATTGGTGTTGATGAAAATGCGGAAGAATTGGAAATTCCATCTGACATCTTAGGAGTTATCAGCGGAATAAATATCGACCACGTACACCGTCTTGTTGTGCACGACATAGATATGGTGTCTCGTTTTTGCGGAGTTCCTGATATTTTGGTTCTGGCGAAAGATGTACAGACTCCAAGTTCACGTATTACCCACTCCAAACTTGGAAGGCTTGGAAAAATGATATTCGAAGTAGAAAAAGGAAATGCACATCTTAAGGCTGTTGACGGAGTCCTATATTCCAAATACGGAACTTTCCTATACAGGGTACCAGAAACAAAAACCGGGCATTTCATCGTTCCGGACGGGGTTGAAACGATATTTGAATATGCGTTTGCGAATTCAAAGATAGATTCTGTCTCATTTCCAGATTCATTAAAAAAGATAAAACGTCATGCTTTCGAAGACTGTGAATATCTTAAAGACATTGATTTTGGAAATGGGATTGAAGTGATAGGTCTGCACAAAAGCCGTATGTACGATTCATCTGTTTTTAATGGCTGCAGCAGCCTTAAACATGTCACATTCCCGAAACAGATAAAAGAAATCGGACGTATGACATTTAAGGACAGTGGTCTTGAAAAAGTGGAATTAAATGAAGGTTTAAAACTTATTGGAGAAGCCGCATTTGCGTATTGCAAAATAAAGGCTCTCAGAATCCCAGCCTCTGTATATGATGTAGACTACATGGCTTTTGCTGGAGTGGACTATGTTGTTTTTGAAAATGAAAGCATGACAACATCTGCGACGTTTGCGCTCATAACTGAGCAGATAGGCACCGTGCATGTTACAGCCGGGAACGAATCAATATACATCATGAGCCCTACTATGAAAGAATGTCTGGACGGTAGTGTAAGAACTATGGATGATATGAAAAGATTCGCCGAAGAAAAAGCTATTACTATGGCCGAGTTTCTAATAAAAAAAGATGATTCAAATGGATTCAAAAAAATGCTGGAAATAAATGATTACTGTTATGATACTCTAAAATCTATCCTAGATAATATACAAATTGATAATGCTGTTTGTATGGCATATCTGATGGATAAGATAGAAAAGAAGAGGGAAGCCGAAGACGAATTTTCAATGTAGACTTAGCCGGGCAGTAAGCCCGGCTTTTTTTTGTAGCCTTAAGACTCGCAAAATTTGCACATACATTATTCGTATGGTATAGTATAGACAACAGGAGGGGAACAAAAAAATCCCCCAGACATCAGACGGATTCGCCGTCGCATACCTTTCTTTGTTTGGCACCCTGCCCGGAATAACCGGTCGGGGCGTTTTTGTATAAACCGGATTTTGCATATTGGAAAAGACAAAGAGTAAGAAAGGAGAATAATCATGATTGATTTTAAAGATATTAGATTTACAAATAAAGAGGAGCTCATTTTTTTACCGGCAGCGCTGCTTAACGATTTTTTGTACTTTCTGGACTGCAAACGCCCAGATGTAAAACATAAAACTTTCATGCTGTTTAAGATTAAGAGGAACGAAAAAATAAAAACAGCAAGAAAAGAATATGTAATGCAGCATCAGTATATATTTGACGGGACTGCATATGCAGACTGCCCTGTAGATAAATATATGGGCCTGCTTTCCAATATTGACCCTGATTGGCTTTATACAGAGCTTCGCAAGTTCTATTACGGTGGTCCGGAAGAAGACCCGGAAGTTAAAAACTGGAGATATGAGAGCGTTAAGCCAATAATCGTGACGGAGTCACCAAAAGGCGATAACGTGTCCATTGTACGGTTAGACCCAAAGCGGTTTAAGGGTATCGGCTCTTATCGAGAAATGACGGAACTGGAAGGGTTGATGGAAGACAAGCATCTGTCGCAGCGTGACATTGATGTTATCCTCAGTGCGCTTAAAATCAAATCTGAATGAAGAGGCTTTTGACCTCTTCATTTTTTTTGTCTCCTGTATTTTTCATATTAAACATATGAGAAAACAGGAGGTGAGCGAATTGGCTACCTTAAAAGAAATTGAAAAAAATTACGATAAAATAAGAGTTGATGATATATTAAGTTATCGTTCACACGCAGAACAAAAACATATTTCCGTGTCAGAAATAGATTCAATGGAACGTATACTGAAAGAAGAAAAGGCAACACAAAGCATGTTTATCGCAAATACCGAAAGGCCAAATGACTCAGAGGAAAATAAAGTTTATGCTTATGACCTGATAGCGGAGGCTTTGGCGTACAAAAAAAATGACGTGTTGGACTGGCTAAAAGATGAGTACAGCGACAGGCAGCTGATGATTACCGTACCATTCGATGAATATGTGGGGCGTGGGTTCGTGCTTGATAAGAAAAAAGGATTGATTAAAGAATATGAAACAAAAGATATTACCTTATGTCTGGAAAAAGACCTATACTCTAAAACAGGGTTCGGCCTGGTAACGGCATATCCTGAGCTAAGAAATGAAGAACGGATACAAAAAACTGAAAGAGATTTGTCTTATGTCGCTAAGCAGACAAAAACCTATAAAAATGCTACCGCTTTGGGAAAAGCGTATATCTTATACAGAACCAATCCGCAGTCCAAAACAATTGTAAAATACAAAGAAGACAGGTATACCGGTGAGGAATATATCCTTTTGCAGTCCAAGATAAGGCCAAAAGAGGGGAAGCCATTAAAGATAAACACGATAAAGATGAACGAGGATTCTATTACGCTGAGAACCTCACAGTATCGTGATGAGAGCGGACGAGGTCGACCTGAACCGATAGAG
Source organism: Blautia sp. RTP21359st1_E11_RTP21359_211015 (assembly GCF_040910705.1). Classification (NCBI taxonomy): domain Bacteria; kingdom Bacillati; phylum Bacillota; class Clostridia; order Lachnospirales; family Lachnospiraceae; genus Blautia; species Blautia sp. RTP21359st1_E11_RTP21359_211015. The sequence continues at coordinate 15,378 of NZ_JBDGAB010000066.1, read as the reverse complement.
ACAAGACTCTCAGAGATGGCAGAAGAACGTGGCTTTGGAAATAAATTCAGTGTAAATCTAAAAGACCCGGAAATACAGGAGAAATTCTCCACAATATTCAAAAATGCCTGCAATGCTATGCGGCAGGTTCAAGATGCGATAAAAGCAGTGCAACGGGACGCGCTCGGACGGGATGAGAAAATGATAGACTCTGTAGAAGAAGAAAGATAGTCCGCAAAAATTGCAGAAAACGAGAAAATATGCCATACTATAAGTAGAAAAGGAGGTGTTTGAATGATTTCCTTTAAAGATATAAAACTGACAGAACAAAAAAATACAATTTATATCCCACAGCATCTGAAATGGACGCTGGAGAACTTCCTAAAAAGAGATTTTCCAGATATGGAAACATGGACTATCATGTCATGGCGGATGAAAGACGGTTCGGCGGCAGCACGGGCAAGAGATAAGTTCCTTTTTCATCACAAAGATATGTTTGATGGCACGGAATACGAGAATCTGGCTGTAGAATGCTATGTGGGATTTGAGTCTTATATTAGCACTGACTATCTGCTAGAAAAATTAAAATCTTTCTACGGACTCGGGAAAGATGAGGAAGTAAGAGAATGGGAAAAAGAACGTAGTAAAAACATGCTGATAAGCCATGCTGCAGATACAATGGATGATGTTGTTCTCCCACTGGATAAGAGAGAGTTTGAGGCGATTGGCTCTTATGAAGAAATGGAAAACCTGCAGGAACTGATGAGGAAGAAAAACCTCGGAAGAGATGAGATTGCGCTGGTTTTGAGATGTTTGGAAAGAAATGGATAGAAAGAATGAGCAGGCGATAAGCCTGCTCATTCTGCTTATTCTACGAAAGTGTATTATTGATTTTAAGTATAAGTTCTCTCATACTTGCATTTTCAGCCACAGATTTGGTCATCCTCCAAAAGCATTCCAATATTCACGGCGACGATGGCATCGCTTTCCCTATCTTCTTGAATATACCGCAAGACGATGGACTTTATGTCATCTTTCAGGTATGCTGCAATATTTTTATCTTTCGAAAAGGCATATTCTCTTATCATAGTATCTTGTCTTACCTCTTCATTAATTGCATATTGGTATGCCTTTTTCAATGTTGCAAACTCTTCATTACAGATTTTGTCCAGCTTTTTGATACTCTTTTCGGTCATATATCGTGGCAAAAAAACATGGCCTTTATTACATACAATCTTAATGACGGTATTTTTGTCATCCGGATATGGCTCATAGTTCCTTGCGAATGCCTCAATGCAGCCATGCGGAACATTTTCTCCATTACACTGAATAACTGTGACATTGTCAGCATTAAGGAAAGCTCCAGACTGAATATTAGTCACAGAAGCTGGAAACTCTACTGAAGCAATATACGGAGACGAAAAAGCATATGTACGAATAGTCTTGACTCCATCTGGTATTACCGCATTCCCTGATAGGAACCATGCGGAATCATACAGAATACCACCTTTTTTATCGAAAATCATATCGTTTTGGGACTTAAGATAGTTATTCTCATCGTTGATTTGAACATGTTTCGCGTTTAAACAAATTTCGTTCGAGCCAAATGCTTCTCGAAAATCTGTTATATCGTCAATGTACAAGGTATCACAAATCTGAGCATCCCCAATTCCATTAAGCACACTGAGCAATTTGTAATCTTTCACAACGAGTCTTTCTAGCTTACTACCAGAAAAGCCTTCCGGAAAAATAATATATTTTACATCTTTCGTGAGCTCATACGAGCCAGTGTCATCATTGAATCCAATGAGACAGTCTCCAAACATGATAGGCCCACTTCCAGGGTGTGCTTTATTTAAGTCGAAAGCAGAGCCTGAGAGTCCGTCTTTGTTGATACAGGTAAGATGTTCTGTATTAAATACTTTTTTTGTATCACACCCATCAAGTGCCATGTCCGCTATAACAGCAACGTTTTTGAAATACAAGGTTTCTTCTTCAGATTTACAAAATGCATTCAGCAAAATTCCTTTTTCACTTTTCAATTTGCTTGTTCTGATAAGCATTGTTTCCTTTGTCTCAAAGAGCGGAGACTCTGATATAACCTTTCGGATGTTCGGAAATGTACGATTTGATATCCGAATAGCTGTTACACCGTTCTTGATTTTTAAGGTCGTAATATTTGGAAATTCTTTTTTCATCCCTCTTAAATCATAGACGGCAACATCTCCTTCAAGAGTAAGAGTTTTGTTTCTCTGCGTAAGACCAATTTCAGTGACTACATCGTTTGTTATTTTTCTTTCCATTTTCTTTATCCCTTTCTTTATTTTTTTATTTATGAACAATATGCCATATTTCAGAAAATACAAAAAAAATACAGATGCAAAGACTGATATACTGATGTCAACACGATTGGCTCTTATGAAGAGATGGAAAATCTGCAGGAAATGATGAGGAATAAAAGCCTTGGAAGAGATGAGATTGCGTTGGTTTTGAGGTGCTTGGAAAGAAATGGGTAGAAAGGAAATGGGCTATTGGAAAATACAAGAACCCATTTTTGCCATGTTGCATTGTTTTGCTTAAAATTTTAAAAATATATAAAAAATTCGTGTAATATTTTCAAAAACATTTGTAAAAATATCAAAAATATGTTATATTGATATATATAATATTTGATTAATAGACCCATATTGGAAAGCTACTTGTAGTAAGATTCTAAAAAAATATGGAGGTGTATTAATGTCTACTTCAACTACGGTATGGTATAATGACTATACCATTTATAATGAATTGTTGCGTTTATCAAGACTTCATAAGTTTAACCAGTTCACGTTCGAATACTTGATGAAATATGCAGTCAAAGGTTCTCAGGTAATCTTAGATGAAATTGAGCTTCTTAATAGCGCTGAAGTAGAAGATGACGAAAAAGAACTAATAACTAAAAAGATGTTAATTGTATTAAAGTCCTACAAACATCAATGCCATGATGCAGCGAGCTTATGCTCGCTTGCACCAAGCCCGCAAGGGCTGACAAACGACGACGAAGTCGGAGTGCAGAGCGCGGACGGGGTTTCCGACTCCCGCGTACGTGTCCAATTACCTGCAGACCGACGGGCAAACGAGTTTGACCGCAGATTCCCGTCCGTCGATGATGAACGAAGTATCAAAATAAAGCAAAAATATATACCAGGGTTGGAACAATTGGCAACGTATATTGAGGTATTTCAATTCCCAGCATTTGTTTCTACGTATCTCCAAATTTGTGCAGGAACCGGAAATCTGATAAACAGTTCTAAAATAGAATCATTGCAAAAATCAGAACTCAAAAATGACGAAAAAAAAGAAATCGCGTATTCTCTTATGGTTGACTTATTTTTGGCGAAAAACCTTAACTAATCCATCGATACGCAGAAGACCATGGCTTATTTCTAAAGGCTAATAATATATGGAGGTATATATATGTGTAATGAAATGTCACTTCAGGACAGATATGAGTTCTTGGCTGAACTTAACGAGAAAAAGGAATACACTGAATTAACAGGTGCATTTTTAAAGTTATTTTTGGATACAAATTTTAAATATATGCCGGAAAACTTTGATATGTTGCTGAGTGAAGATGCATCCATGGAAGAAAAAGAAACGATTGCTAAGAACATGCTCAACGCTTTTAAAGATGCATTGCAAAAAGATGAAGTAGTAGGATTGACTGTTGCTGATAATTTACTGGCTTCAGATGCAGAACTTAATTTTCTACATGGATTAATCAATGCAGATTCAGGAATCGATTTTCTTCTTAGTCTAATCAATGAACAGGAATATGAAAAATTTGCATTTCATGCTCAGAAATACTGTCTTGACAATGATATTAATCCAAAATTCCCAGAAGATATGGAAACACTGATAGAATCAGGGGGAGGGGGTTCTGATGATATAAAGAGAGATATCGCTTATGAGGCATTGACAGTGCTGATTAACGCCAAAAATATGTCAAATACAAAATAACTGTAGTGGAAATGCTATGGTATGTATGGAACAAATATATCGTAAAAAAAGGTGGGCAGCAGATTTACTCTGCTGCCTCTTTATTTGGCTGTATGTCTTTCAACTGCTGACAAACAACGACGAAGTCGGAGTGTAGAGCACGATATATGTGCGAAGCAAACGAAAGTCCGCGATGCTGAGTGAGCGGAGTTTTGTACTCCTATGCGTGCTCTGGTACCGACGCCGGCAAAGCCGGGGAGGTGCAGACCGACAGACAGCTGATTGTTCAGGGCCGGACTGTTTACGGCATCACTTCCCTGACGGCAATTCTGGCCGCAGTTTTTCCCGCCCATCGATAATTTTTTCTTATGTGCGTAAAATCCATCATATTACTTGTATCAGATATACAACCATAACAAATCACAACAAAAAAAGGAGAAAAAATAATGGCAAAACTTTATTTTCGCTATGGCGCCATGGGCAGCTCTAAAACCGCAAATGCACTTATGGTCGCTTACAATTACAATGAGAGAGGCAAAAAAGCACTGCTTGCAAAACCTCTGACAGACACGAGAGAGATTGGTGTAATGCATAGCCGGATTGGGCTGGAGCAGCCGTGTATCAGCGTTGAAGAATTGGTTCAGATGAACGATGTAGCGCTTAAACAGTATGACTGTTTCATTATTGATGAAGCGCAGTTCTGCAGGAAGTCCGATATTGAGTTTTTTGTTCACATCGTGGATGACCTCGGGATTCCGGTCATCTGTTACGGACTGCGTGCTGATTTCCAACAGAATCTTTTCGAGGGCAGCCAGTGGCTACTTGCGTGGGCAGACAAGATTGAAGAAATCAAGACGGTCTGCTGGTGTGGAAAAGGAGCCCGCTGTAATGCAAGGATTGACGAGAAAGGCAGAATCATCCGTGCAGGAAAACAGGTGATGGTTGGCGCTAATGAAAGTTATATTTCTCTTTGCAGACGCCATTTTAGAGAAGGAAAGACTTATCCGGACATGCAGACAAAATCAGATTTGCCCAAAAGACATATGGCTGAAAAATAGTAGCACAAAAGCATTTTAAGAGCAGGCGAAGCCTGCTCTTATTTTTTAATCGTCCTTATCTACCGTACAATCAACAAATATATCGATTTCAGGCCATTCTTTTGAAATGATATCCCCGACATATTGCGCTGTCTGTTTTATTTTCTCAATCCCATCATATTTTTCCAGGAATTCTTTTATATCGATTTCGCAGTACTCATCTTTGTGCAATTGATTCATTTGTATGATGATAGAATACAAGTAATCATCATACTTCTCGGAAAATCCGCCTGACTGAATACACACTTTTATACATTCCAGACGTTTGCCCAGGTAATTAATGACATCTTCAACTTCAATAAGTAAAATATTGTCATCGTATGGTAAATCATGTATTTCGTTAACAGGCGAATAACTGTCTATCAGTTTCTCTTTTCTATAGTCAATGTCTACATCTGGAGATAATGAAGAGCCTTGCCCTGGGTCATCATCATAGAAATCGAAGAATAATTTTTGTATCATAATATGCCATCTCTCTTTTAGAGGGTATAGATGCTTCTCAGGAAATGTATTAATAAGCAATCCTTCGATATGCCCACTAAATGCAGACCACTCTGCTTTGTCTGTAAGAATGTCAGCATCTGCGATATAAACTGTGAAAGTATTTTTGTCTGTCGGTTTATCGTTAAATAATACAATCTTCAAAACGTCAACATTTCTTCTGTCGAAATCAAGGCCAAACATTACGGCCATTTGCGCATGGCCTTTGTTTTGAATCTCTTGCTGCTGCTGTAATACCCTCACAACCTCTTCATCTGAGTATTCTTTATTTACTTCTTTGCCATTACTTTCAGTATACTTTATATATTTTTTCATTTATATAAAAAATCCCTTCTTTTCATTGTTTTTAGTATAGCAACTGCACAATGCCACGTCAATCAATTTATGCTCTGCACTCAGTCTTACGGCTTCGTTGGTCAGCGGCAAAAAACCGTACTGCGCTCAGCTTGACGGCTTCGCTTGACATTTGCTGCGCAAATTGGTAACGACTCCGGCAAAGTCGGGGAGTTATCAAATATAGCGATTTCGGTAAAACTATACATCTTTTGAGATATTTCCCACAAAAAAACAACCTCACAGATATTTTCCGTGAGGCTGTTTGGTCAGTTCTTTTTTGCTTTATTCTTTTTTTTGCTGTTATTTTTTTTCTCCGATGAGTTAGATGATTTGTATGCTTTTTTGTAAATTTTTTTGATGCCTTTTTTAATCTTTTTATTGTGCTTATCTGAGATTTGATAGTCTACAACAGAAAGCATGACCTGGAAAAAATCATCTTGGAGGGCATCGTCTTTTAATTGATTACATTTGCGGCAGCAGCACTGAAGATTATTGTAATCATAGGTTCCTCCTTTAGATATCGGAACGATATGGTCAACGGTAAAACTATCAGGCGGCACGAATCTTCCACAAATGCCACAAGTGCCTTTGTCCCGTATGTAAATATCGCGGCGTTCCTTCGCTGTAAAACGTCTGCGCGGAGTTTTGATGATTTTAACTGAACTGTTTGACAAAGTTGATGATGCTGATTTTTTCACGGATTCAGCAGGGATACTCTCAAATCCTTTTAATTTTTTACTGCATCTGTTGAGAATCGACACAGCGAGGTCATTCGCCATCTCGGTCGCTTCATTAACATCGCTTACAAGGTCAGACCTGCGCGCAGAGGCATCGTAGTGTATATACTGTTTCGTTGCCTGTTTGTAAAGAATCTGCATTTCTTACTCCTTTCTTCTTTTGGTTGATGTAAAAAATATGCAAAATTTCCGCAAAGAAAAAAAAAGGACGTAAGATTCAGCATATTGCAGACAAGAGAAAATAAATGTAAGGAGGAAAAGAGATGCTAATTAAAGCGTGTGTTTTCATTTTATGTCTCGGCATCGTGGTAATCCTTGGTGGGATTGCGATGCTGTGCTGTATGGATAAAAAAGAAGCAGGCGCAAAAATAATGCTGGCGGGGTTTCTGTTATCGAGTCTTGGGGCGGTATGTTTATTGTTCCGGACAGTCGGCGCTGCACCGGCCATCATTGTCGGGTTAATATGTGTATGCTATGCGCTGGTAATGATTCTGACAAGCTGATTTCTTATGTCTCAGGTTTTTTGGCATATTAAAAAAGTAAAAAAAATATCATAAAAAAGAAAGGAAAAAGAACTATGAGTAAATTAGAGAAAATGCCAAAGGAAGAACTTGTCAACGTGCTTTCAATACTTCTGAAGTATGACCCGCAGCTGAAAGACTACGATATTGAATTCGGACCTGAAGCCGTGAACATCAGACTTAACGGCCAGCCATGCGGAGGCATTACCGTCAGAAACATTTACGATGCGTATGAAAGAGTGGGAAATGTCTCACAGATTGCAGATTCTGTAAAAGACTGTATTTTAAGACTGAAACCACAGTCTCCACAGGCTCATCCGTCTCGTCAAATGGGACAGCAGCCAGAAATGCCGAAAAAAGAGCCGGTTATCATTGAAGTGAAAGCGTCCAGGGTCATGGAAATCCTGGAAGAGATGAACTCCAGTACTGCAGATGCAGAGTATAGGAGACCAGCGGCAGCAGCCAAGCCAGAATGCTTTGATTATGCAAAAGAAAAAGACCCTTCCGGGACCGTATCACGGACAAAAACAAATCAGGAGAATCAGAACGATTTTTTAACAAATACGACAAAACAGCAGATTAACAGCAACGAATTCTCTCTCGATGATGACGACGATGACGATGTGACCGAATCAGACGTTCAGGCCACACCGATGGTCTCAACCGATGGCCCGGAGGTCGCTCCGGCAGCATGTGATTCCGTAAATTTTACTCCAGCCCAGGAGGCGAAAGAGGATACAAAAAAGTCTTCAAATCCGCAGGCCGGCATGGGATTAAAAGATGTACTTTCAGCAGCGTTAGGCGTACCAGAGGCTGGAAGCGAGGAGGCAGAAGCCGCAGTAAAAGCCGAAGAAGATAGGTTTGCTCTGTAGGCATAGTTAAAAAATAGCAGATGCGTCAGCACCTGCTATTTTTTTTTGTATTTTTTTCGCTGGCAAAGGCAAATATTCTGCATATTGCAGATAGAAAAACATAAAAAAGGAGAACGACATGGCAGAAAAAAAGCCTAAAAGTATAGAATCTGAACTACATAAAAAGGCTGCAAGGCCTAATACGGCACCAATTGTGAATAAAAAAACGCAGCAAAAAAAGAAGAAAAAGAAGAACCCTCAGGCGGACAAAAAAAATCTACAGAAAATGGAGACGCAGCGTTTTAAATCAGCATTAAGCAAAATCACACAGGGGATTGTTTTTTCAGGAAAATCCATTTTCCAGTCTGTCGACGTATCCTCAGAAGTACATACTACTAAAAAGTCTGTGACTTACACTGTTATGATACAGCCAGTGCTTAAAAACAACAGCATCGGGCATGTCAGGGAAACAATCCTGATGTACAGCAAGAACTGGACAGTTGATATGATGAAAAAAGAGATATTGGATGTGCTGAAGCGTGACTCTTACGATTTTATACCAGATAAAGAAACAGAAACGGATATCAAGCAAAGAATCCTGGACATTATAAAGTCTCATCCGGATGTCGTCGTAGATAAGGAATTCATACCATATACAGACTGGTTCTGCTCACGGTATTTCTGGCTCGCAAATGCAGTGATAAACAACGATACAGAAAAGGGAGAACCAATCAGACACAAGCTCACAAACATGGTAATCAGCCGAAACGGGGAAATCAGTTTCCAGTATTATCAGTTCCCGTTTATCTACAAGAACGGAAAGATTGGAACGCGGAAAAACTACGGCCAGAAGCAAGCTGCAAAGTTTATTAATGAAAACGCTGGAGAACTGCGAAAATGTCTTGCTTTTCAGCAAAACAACAAAGACGAAAAGAAGAATATAAAGATAATCATCAATAACGATTCCGTGCACATAACGATTGGTTTTGGCGATAAAAGCTATAAAAAACATATGACAGGAACGGTTGATTCTGTTGCGCTTAAAACATGGGATGAGGTAGTGACAGAAGAATACTATGAGGAGAAAGAGGCCTTAAAAAAGAAGATTGAATCCAGGCTCAAGAAACTGAAAACCTGTGGAAGCCTGCTGCACCGGACCATCCTAAAAATGGTTGCAGAAAGAGAGGGAGAAGAGTGGCCTGAGAAAGACGCGTATGACTGGGAAGAAAAAACCATAACCGAAGAGATATATTTGACCCTGGGTTCCGGGGTTTCTAATATCGTCTCCAGACAGGAAATCGCTGATGCGGTGGCGGACCTCATAAATTGTGGCCTGCTGCGAAAGAAAACGATGAAAAAAGTGGGTAAAAATGGACGGTTCAGCGAAATATTCCTGCCGGGTGCCAAAAACACAGTCCTGCTGCCGGGTGCTGACTATAAAGTCTTTGCGGAAATGCCTTTTGAGAGAAAATGTTGCGGATTTAATCATTTTACAGATATGGACTGGATAGACTGGCTACGGAGCCGTACACCGGACGATATAGACCAAACTCCTGACAGCAATATCACGGAAGCCTTATCTTTACTGGAGCATCGCTGTGTTGCTATGCTATATCCAAAAAAAACACGTGAATTTCTGAGAAAGATGCCTCCGGCCTGGATGGAATACGCCGAAACTATGTATGAGATTACTGACGATGAAGGCGAAAGAAGGTACTGGAAACTCGTGCAGAACTGGCTTTCTTAAGGCTTTCGGCATTCTGCATATTGCTTGGAAAGAAGAACGAAAGGAGACAAAGATATGCAGAAAGATAATTTCCCAAAAATTCCACCGCTGCCGCACATTACCGGAAAGGAGTTGTTCGAAGACGACAAGAAAGCGGAGGAGTGGTTCCATGCTTTAGCCCTGCGGCGCGCCGCGCTGGCTAATCTGATTGCTTCAACACAGGCTTCCATGTACAGCAAAGACGGAAGTCCGGATGCGGAAGAGTTTGTCATCGTGTCGCCGTGCACAGATGGCGTATACCGATATCAGTTAACGAAGTTTGACAAATTCGGGCCGGTGTATGACGAAAAAAGAAATGACAAAAGAGAAATCGCAAAAGGGATTCCGAATTCGTATGTTGTTGTGGAGGTGATGGAGAAGTAGGGAACGACTGCGGGATGGATGAGTCTAAAAAAAGAGGAACAAAAAGGAAAGGGGACTGAAAAAAGCAAGAGGGTCAGAGTTCTGAATGCGTTTTATATGATGTGCCGGGTTTTGCATATTAAATGATGTAAAAATATCGGTGCGTTTTTGTGCCGGAAAACAAAGAATGGAGGTAAAGAAATATGGTAAGTTTAAGCAAAAGAAGAAAGGAAGCGCGGCTTCAGTCATATGACGGAAGGATTCTTACGGCAAGAAAATATAATGCTACGATTTTTGGCATGATATTGTACGGCTTGGTGGCAAATTTTCTGATTTGCCTCTTTTGTAGCAATATGGCAACAACGGTGAATTCTGTTGCGTTCTTCCTGGCCTATCTGGTCTGTGTGATTGTTGGATGTATAATGTCTGCGGTATCTACGAATCCTGTAGCCGGATTTGTCGGATATAACCTGATTGTGCTGCCAAGCGGGTTTGTGATTTCCGTTGCAGTGCAGGAATACGGTGGACTCGGCTCCGAAGTGGTGACGGAAGCGTTTCTGGCTGCAACGTTGATTATTGCGACTATGACGTTTTTCGCAGTCCTGAACCCGCAGTTCTGCAACAGGCTTGGCAGTCTACTGTTCATGGCACTGATGGGGCTCATTGCGGCTGAGGTTATATTGCTTTTTATGGGAATAGAAAGCAATGCGATTTCCTGGGCTAGCGCAATCATTTTTAGTTTTTACATTTCGTATGACGTATCGCGTTCTCAGGTGTATCCATACACAATCTCAAATGCAATTGGCAGTGCGATGGATATATATCTGGATATAGTCAATCTTTTCTTATCATTACTTGAGATTTTTGGCGAACATTCAGACGACTGAATGTTGTAGCGGCACGGTGCTTCGCACCGGCCGCTTTTTTTGTTGCAAAATTTTCAGCCAAATACCAAATCCGTTGACTGCTCGCAGAGGCAAACATCGGGACTTTTGTCGCAAATGTGTAACGAGTCCAGTTTTACTTGTGAGTCAGTGATGGCATATATATTTCCCAAAACGCATCCCGCAAAAATTGGACGTTTTCCATAAAATTCTGCATATTGTATATATCTAAAAAATTCAAAAGAAAGGAGCAAAAAATGTCAAAAGCAAAACGCAAAAATAAAAAAGAACTGGTCATGCAAAAACGCTATTGGGACCAGATAAAAAAACGGTACCCGTTCCTGGAAGAAAAAACGCACTGGTATACCGGGACAAAACTTTCAAAAAAAGAAAAGGAAGAGTCCCCGCCTATATTGAGTGCATGGAGTGGCGATATTCCAGAAGGGTGGGTCATTCGATTTGGGCATGAACTGTGTGAGGAGTTGAGAGCAGAGTTTATCCGCTGCAGCTGTCTGTATACAGCACAGATTCTGCAGGCAAAAGAGAAATATGGAAATTTGAGGATTTACCTTGGTGGAGTGCCGAAAAACTGTAAAGCAGAAGATATCATTGATAAGTACAACAGTATCTCAAGCAGCGTATGCGTCCATTGTGGAAAGATGGACACACCAATCATCAATGACCGAGGCTGGATTATCCCATGCTGCAAAGAATGCTATGAAAAGATGAATGAAAGCAGGGATGATTGGTCCGATGGGGCCCCTATCTACGAAAGCCTGACAGTGTCGGGAGACTGGACTACCCCTGATAAGATACTGATGCGTGTGTATGGCAAAGATGAGGAGGTTAAGATGCAGGAGGTAGATATAACTGATACCGTAAACCGTCTTCGAAATAAAAAAATCGTAAGTTATGAAAAGGCCTTGCTGCCGGATACTGGAAAGGAGCGCAAATAATGCCTGCGATTATCTTTTTAGTTTCCTCTTTTTTATGCGGGTTTGAAATAGCCGGAAAGATTCCGGTTGGACGAAAGGCTGAAAACACAATATGGTGCAGGCTCGCCATGGCTGTTGGCATTGGATACCTGATATCAGGATGGACAGCATATCTTGTATCGTATACCGCAAAAGTAATGTTTGACATGAGATATCCAAAGATTTATGGAAATGCAGTCGCAATCGCCGTAGCTTGCTTTATTGCATTCGTAACAATAAAAGGGAAGCGACATACGGAAGACAAGTCAGGAATCCAAAACAAGCGACTGTTTGTAAGAGAAGGATTACTTCTGGGTGCTCTTTTTGGTTTTATTTTATGGACTATGTTTTATGTTTTCCATATTGATGCAGAAAATGGAAAAGAGATTTTAAAATCCGGAGTTACGGTTTTTAGTGACTATTCCCCGCATACCGCAATGATTCGTTCCTTCTCATTCCATGATAACTTTCCAACACAGTATCCGCATTACGGTGGACAGGACGTCAAATATCATTTCATGTTTCAGTTTCTGGCTGGGAACCTGGAATTCCTGGGAATGCGGATTGACTGGGCATTTAACCTTATCTCAGCGGCATCTCTTTGGGGGTTCCTGGTCCTGCTGTTTTATTTCACGCAGGAACTGACAGGGAACACAGCAGCAGGCGCCCTGACTGTCCTGATGTTTTTCTGCCGAAGCAGCATTGCAGTATTTGACAGACTCATTCAGTCAATCGCAAGTGGGAACTGGCGTGATTTCTTACATAATACATCATTTATCGGTTATACAGCACATGAAGACTGGGGGCTTTGGAATTACAACGTATTTTTAAATCAGCGGCACCTGGGGTTTGGCCTGCTCATCGCTATTATCCCTATCATGTATTTTTCTGGGCGTCTGGACTGGCTGGACAAAAAAAAAGAAATCAGCGAGAAAAAGAACGCTGTATCGCAGAGCCGTGTGGCTGTTGTAATGAAAACAACTTTGTTAAGCAAACAGGCCTGGGCTCTTTCTCCTGACTGGCCGATTGCCGCCGCATTTGGCGTAATGCTTGGGGCGCTGGCATTCTGGAACGGTGCAGTTGTTGTTGCCACACTGTTAATCCTTGCAGGATTTGCTGTTATGTCGTCAAATAAATTTGACTATGTAATCATGGCTGTCAATGCAATTGCGTTGTCTTTTGCACAAAAAAGATTCTTTATGCCTGCAGGAATCGTAAGCAGTATGAAGGATGAGATGAAGACAAGGTTTTATTTCGGGTTCCTGGCTGATAAACAGACCGCCGGCGGGGTAGTATTATATCTTATCATGCTTTCCGGAGTCTTCTTCCTCGGTGTGGCTGTCTTCCTTGTAGTGTTCAAAGGCAAGAAACGCGCGATGATTGCCGCTTTTCTGTTCCCGGTGATTTTTGCCTTTACAGTTTCCATGACACCGGATATCGCAGTCAATCACAAGTACATTATCATCTCAACAATCTTTTTGAACATGATATGGGCATATGCGCTGACGAGATTATGGGGAAGCAGAAACATCTTTTTAAGAACGCTGGCCGTGTTGCTGGCGATAACCCTGACTGCCACCGGGGCTTATGACCTTCTGACTATCTACAACGCAGATAAACGCGCTTTAAAGATAGACATGGGCAGCAGTCTTACAGAATGGTTAAAAGAAAATGTAAAAGAAAACGACCTGGTGCTGACGGGAGAAGAGAGCATGTCGGAAATCACCTTATCCGGAATCATGTTATATAACGGCTGGCCATATTACGCATGGTCTGCGGGTTATGATACAGATACCCGGGCAGCAAATGCGATTGAAATCTATTCCTCAAAAGATAAAGAAAAAGTAAAAGAACTGGTAAAAAAGGAAGGGATTGATTATATCATTTATGAAGACGGGATGGCGTATGAAGAGCATGAGTGTAGCGATGAGGTGATAAAAAAAATATATAAATGTGTGTTTGAAAAAGGAGATGTGAAGGTGTACAAAGTGGCGTAGGAGAGGAGGAAAGAAAGAGAGAAAAGAAGAAGAAAAAGAACGCAGCAACAGCCGGCCTTTGTCCGGCTGTTGCTGCTATGTTTGTATGTGTTAGTCGTTTGTTTCGTCCGTGTCATAGCCAAGGTCTCTTGCACATTTGGTGCAGTAAAACTCAGCCTTAATTTCGTCGTAGAATTCGTCGTTTGTTTCGTGCAGGCGGTGTATGTCGCCGGCAGTAGATGCTCTTTGTTCGGAGAATAAGTGCTTGCCGCATCTGATACATATGACATCCCATTGTTCCATATCTGAAAACTCCTTGTTTTTTCATAGAAGGTCTTGATTTTTTCAGCCAAATAATGTAATATGATATATAGAAATAGGGAAAGCCCAGATGTTTGGCCTACCCTCTAGTGAAATAATTAGTTCTTATTCACGAGTCGTTCACTATTGCAGTAGTGGGCGGCTCATTTTTTTTGTCCTTAAATATCATGTAGCATAAATCAATAAGGGCAACGATAAATATTCCAGTCTGAAAAATTCAGCCGTCGCATTCTCGTGACTTCAGTCGTGATGCAGCGAGTTTACACTCGCTTGCACCAAGCCCGTAAGGGCTGACAAGCGAAGCCGCAAGTCTGAGCGTAGTACACCGCAAGGGCTGACAAACGACGACGAAGTCGGAGTGCAAAGCACGGACGGGATTTCTGCTCCCTCGTATGTATCCAATTATCTTCAGACCGACGGGCAAGCAGGTTTGACCGCGGTTTCCCGTCCGTCGATGAGTTAGATGGCTTTTCTTTTTAAATACATAAAAATATCGCCTGCGATTTTGGCTTCTCTACATTTAAATGTAGAGAAGCTTTTTGTTTCTTTGTTAGTTTTTTTCGCAAAAAAACGTCTCGTTTCCATCTTTTTCGGCATATTAAAAATATAAGAAATTTATAGAAAGGAGGCGTACGATATGGCAAACTCAAATAGGAAGAAAGCCCGTAAATTACAGGCCGCCAAGAAGGCGAAATCCGCAGAAAAGGAAAAGGCCGTCAAGGAGGTAAACTCTGCCGCAGAAAAACCGATAAAATACATTGTCACGGCGGAGCAACTGCCTGATGGTACTTTTGAGTTTCGTGGAGGCAAAGGCGGATTTAATATCATTAAGCAGAAGAATAAAGCATTAGAGCCTTACGGAAAATGCATACATAATTATGGCGTCCTTTTAGAGCTGATTCCAGGAGACAAACAGACTGCAATTAACCAGCAGATTGGGAATGCCCGTGTAATACATAATGACTACCTTTCTAAACGTGAGGAATACTATAAGGAGACCAAAAAGGCTTTAACGGTCTCACAGTATAAAAAAGAATACCTTCCGGCATTAAAAAAAGAAAAGGAATATCTTAAGGATACAGACAAGTTTGTTTA
>NZ_JBDGAB010000065.1:0-19340 GCF_040910705.1 Blautia sp. RTP21359st1_E11_RTP21359_211015 | reverse complement strand
CTCTGCGACTGCCTCCATTCCTGCGATACATACAAATCCTGATGCCTCCAGAACATCCTGTAGTTCCAATAGAGTATCATCAATCATACGGTTTCCAAATACTGCCACAAGAATTGCTTTCGTACCATCTGCCTTTACTTTGCGGAACATATCCGTTACAACTGATGGAATGCGTCCACCGTAAGACGGTACAGCAACCAAACATAGGTCCTTTTTTTCAAATTTCACCTTCATGAGTTTATTTGGTTCTTTAATTAGGTCGATTTCTTCAGCATCCAGCTTCGTCCCTTTCGCAACAATATCTGCTACTTTCTCTGTACCTCCTGTCGGGCTGAAAAATATGTTATAAAATCTCATAATGATCCTCCTACTGATTCCGATTTGTTTATTGTCCTTTTATAACGGTTGACCAATTGTTTTCAATAGTCTTTATATGTTTGAAAGGAATTCTTCTATCAAACTATTTATCATCTCCGGTTTATCTGTATTAGAATTATGACCGGCCCCTTCAATCCACTTTAAAGGAATTTTCGTTTTTCGATGCCATTCTCTGTTATACCTTATGCATGAACCGGCATGATCCTTTGTACCACATATCAACAGGGAAGGACATTTGATTTCATATGGCAGATCCTTTTCCATTGCCTCTGCCAGAATACGAAATCCATGCCCGGCAATTTGGGCATAACGATGCTGATCACCATCATAGACCAGCATCATTTCCTTCATCAGATTTCTGCCATACTCAGAAGTTGCAACTCCCTCAGTTCCGGATTTCAAAAGCAACTTCCATGGGTAATATGCATATACTGGTTCCATTCTTTTCAGAAGCCAGATCTCCACTGCTGTCACATAGTTTCTCTGGAGCGGTGCTGAATCAATGGAAATAAAACCTGCCAGCCGGTCAGGATACAATTGTGCATAAGCCTGGCCTACATATCCTCCCATTGATTGACCGATTATAATTGGTTTTATGATTTCTTCTTTTTCAAGAATCCCATTCAGCCATTTTGCCTTATCAAACAAGTCAAAATCAAACCGGAACGGCCAGGAAGAGGCATGAGCCGGTGCATCCCATACAATAATATTATATTTTCCATCGAAGTACGCAACCTGTTTATCAAACAGTCTATGGTCAGCAGTCAGCCCCGGAAGAAATACAAGCGTCGTTGTATCCAAACTCAGAATACTTGACCAATAGTGAATTGTTCCGCAAGGAGTTTGATATGTACTTTCCTTCAACAAATCCACCTCCGCAATTTTCATTTTTCTCAGTTACACCAACTGAAAAACTTTAACTATTTTCATATTGGTTTTTTATATCAAATACAGTCTGCTACATCTCATCCGGCTTTTGACCATCGTGGGCTTTCCATTGACACTCCGTCAATTTCATATCTGTAAATACCGCTTTAAACGATGAATCTTCCGGACTGCATGCATAAATTCCAAATTTGATTTTTCCTGCACCAGCCCACATATGACAAATCCTCATTTGCTTAAACCGTATTCCATCCTCAGAACATTCAATGCAATAATCATCTTCACGTCTACTGAGACGATACCACATAGATTTAATCTCTGCATCAATTTCCGTAGTTGCCCAATCTGAATATCCATTGTTTGTCACAACACTTCCCAGGTGCTGAAAATAGTCATTCTCATATTCTATAGAACCTTTCAACCAATTCTCACTGTCAAGATACATAACCACACCGCATTGATCAAAGCGATGATGGCTTTCCTTAAAATCTGTTTTCACCATAAATGAAAAAAACTTTTCCTCTGTTTCTATCTGCAAAACCGGAGCATTATCATTGCGGAAATGATAGTAAGTTCTTTGCCACAAATCAGTTCCAGGCTGTGTGATAATCTCAATTTTGTCATCTGTCAGCGTGTAATCATCAGGTTCTCTCGTCCACTTAAAATCTTTTATATTCATCTCATTATCCCTCTAAATTCCGATTTCACGACATCATTTCTAATACAGATTTTACCGTACTTTTTAATCTCAGTCCATCCTTTATACCCAGGCGATAAAAAAACTCTTCTGTCTCTGCTCCGCTGGCAAATATTTCATCACAATACTTCGTAAGCACTTCCTCTTGTTCCGGAGACAGTGTTTCCAAAAGCTTCTGGTATTCCTTCTCTATATTTTCATTAAATGGCTGTGTATCTTGATTTGATTTCCATTCAGAATATACTTTGCTCATACGATTGGAGAACATCTTATCAACAGACTCCTCTACGTCTTTTGACATCTTTGAGGGAGACTCTTGCTTTTGAACTTTTTCGTTCTTCGCTTTTTCAAGTGTTGACTCATCAATATAGTGAATAATTTCTCTCAGGTTTGCCTTCATAGATTGCAGGTATTGGTGCTAGAATATAAATAGTACAAACCAAAATGAGAAATTCCAAATACACATAGACATGATACAATAGAGGCATGCTGAAGGAGAATCTCATATGGCAAAGCAACATGACAAACAATTTAAACTTGATGCAGTCCAGTACTATCAGGATCACAAAGATCTCGGAGTATGTGGATGTGCAGAAAATCTTGGCATCGGATACAGCACATTAACAAAATGGCTGAAAGACTTCCGGGAATCAGGTGATATTCCTGTTCGTGGTTCTGGTAATTATGCATCTGATGAGCAGAAGGAAATTGCCCGTCTCAGACGTGAATTACGTGATGCCCAAGATGCACTTGATGTGTTAAAAAAAGCAATCAACATTCTGGGAAAATGACGGAAGCCATTTATCTTGAAGTGTCTAAGAAGACGGAAGCTGCCAAAAAGGCTGGACGCCGGGTTTCCGTCTCCGGAATGTTGAAATTTTTAGGTGTCTCTCGCTCAGGATATCTTGCATGGCTCCACCACGTACCTTCTGATACAGAAAAACGTCGTAAAGCTGTAAAAGCAAAAATACAGGATATTTATGATGATTCCAAGGCTCCTTCTTAAAATATATAGATTTCACAAATCCCTATCGATATACATTCTTCTGTCATAGATGTATAAAGATTTTGCACAGTTCGTTTTTTTCATAAAACTTATTCTGTTTTTCAACTTCTATGATATAATGCTTTATTATAATAATTCCCATGGACAAAATGAGGTGAACCAAGTGAAAAAGAAAACACTTGTGCCTCTTATCACTTTTTTACTGGGCATATGCCTTATTAGTTTGATTGTATACAAAACAGACACCCACGAAAAAGAGCAGAGACACATAACAGCACAATTAAACGTAGCCACCTATGGCGAACAAATAAAGAATGAAATTACAAATGGAATTGAGATCACAGATACCTTGAAGTAAATCTTAATAAGTGAAGATGGCGAAATCCGTCAGTTTGAAACAATTGCAGGAAATCTTATGTCTGATTCTATTGAAAGTGTACAGCTCGCTCCTAATGGTGTTGTTACAGATATTTATCCGGCTAATGAAAATGAGGCAGGTAAGATTGATTTGATCCATGATAAAGACCGCGGAAAAATTTCCTGTTACGCAAGAGACAACCATACAATCATTACGCAGGGCCCCTTCAAATTAAAACAGGGAGGATATGGAATTGCAGTCCGCAATCCCATATACCTGAAAGATAAAAACGGACATGAGTATTTCTGGGGATTTACTATTGTTATCCTGCGTGTTCCGGATATTTTTTCAGATTCAATCAGTGCACTTTCAAATTTTGGATACGAATACAAAATTTCAAAAACAGACGCTCCATGGAGTGACACTTATAAAGTGGTTTATCAATCAGATGGGCAAATAAATCGTCCTGTTTCTTATACATTTACAATAGGAGACGAAAACTGGAAATTTGAAGTAACTCCTAAAAGTGGATGGAGAAATGCCACATTACTGATAATCATCATCGGAATTTTTCTTACAATAAGCCTTCTCCTGTCAGTTCTTACCAGAGTATGTTTAGTAGCAAAAGAACATAAGAAAAAGTTTCAGATACTGGCGCGCACAGATTCTCTTACAAATATTTATAACCGCTATGGATTTGATGAATTTGCAGAAAAAATGATTCAAAAAAATCCAAAAACACATTTTGTGGCTGCGCTCCTTGATATCGATGATTTCAAGTTTATTAATGATATCTATGGACATAATTACGGAGACAGGGCACTAAAGAATCTTGCAGACAGCATGAAGACTTTTTTCCCATCCGATGCATTACTCGGAAGAAATGGTGGTGACGAATTCTGCATTCTTTTACCAAATTGTACCTTTGCAGAAGCAGATATACAGCTGCAGAAATTCACCAAACTTCCTAAATCATTCTCATACCATGGTAAGGAACATGCATTTTATATTTCTCTAGGATATGCAGAATATCCAACATTTGCATCCAATCGTTCACAACTCATGCGCTGCGCAGATACCGCTCTTTATGAAATAAAGCTTCATGGAAAAAATGGATGTATGGTCTACAGAGAAGGACTTCGGTCAGGTGCCCGCAAACAACTTGGATTCGCATTCAAGGATATCTCTGAACATCTTCCAGGTGCATTCATCATATACAAAGCTGACAAAGAAGATGATGAACTAATTTTTGCAAATGATGAATTTCTTCATATGTCCGGATATAAAGATATA
The DNA here is from genome assembly GCF_040910705.1 of Blautia sp. RTP21359st1_E11_RTP21359_211015. Lineage (NCBI taxonomy): Bacteria > Bacillati > Bacillota > Clostridia > Lachnospirales > Lachnospiraceae > Blautia > Blautia sp. RTP21359st1_E11_RTP21359_211015. The sequence continues at coordinate 14,723 of NZ_JBDGAB010000065.1, read as the reverse complement.
GATGAACTGTTCAGACTTACTGAGAAAAGTTTTCGCAACTTGATTCGTGAAGATGAACAGCAACAGATAGAATCAAGTATCTGGGAACAGATTGACAACGGCAATGAAAATGACTATATTCACTTTCATCTTCGAAAAGCTGACGGAACTTATTTTTCTGTTCTTGATCATGGAAGAATTGTAGAAAGCCCGCAATACGGGAAAGTATTTTATGTATTGTTCATGGATTGGGAAGATATGCATATTCGTTACAATGATAAATTCGCAAGATAAAATATTGCAAAAAACAGAGCGTATGATCTATTTTCATATAATGTTTATGTCGGCAAGCTCTATCAAAAGGAAATCGACTTTGTTGCTCAGAGAAGCAACGAGAAGTTTTATATTCAGATCAGCGACAACATTTCCGGGCAGGAAACATTTGAGAGAGAATGCTTTCCTCGGCTTCAGATTCGAGATGCTTATCCGAAAATGATTATTGCTAGAACCAAACATCCCCAATATAGCTATGAAGGAATCGTAATTTACGATATAGCCGATTGGTTACTACAAGAATAAGCAAGGCGAAATATCTCCAGCATTCTCTTTTGAAATGATGGAGATATTTTTATTATGACGGAGATTGCAGATGAATTCAGACGAAGCATCCTACGAAAAGAGTTTTATATGGATGTACTGAACTGTGATCCGATGTCTTTTGACAAGGAATGCAAACTGACTATTTGGTGGCTACACCCCCCAAGCCCCTGTAGAATAAATAACGCCAGTACTGGATATCAAAAATCCCGCACCGGCGTTATTTATTAAAATATTTTGTTTTTTAATCTTCAACACTCTCTACTGAAACTTCTTTTTTCTTCCTACTTTTACCAGAAATCATCTTGTGTCCTGTATAAATAGCCATAATCATGCAAAGCAAAGAACTTGCTGCAAAGTACTTATGGCCTTCTTTTGATCCCTTATAACCTGTATAAAAAGTTCCAAGCATTGTAATCAGTGCACCGATAAACCAATATTTATGTGATTTCATTCAGATACCTCCTGCCGTTTTTCTTAATCATATACCTTTTAAAAGATATATACAAACTGGAAGTTAGCGATTTCTTTTTCCGGTATTCTCTGTCCCACGGATTTCCTCATGATAGAAATAATCTACGATCACCGGATGTCCCTGCGGGACTCTGCCATAAGGCATTTCATTATCCACAAAGGCACAATCATACTTCTTAGCCATTTTCTCAGCTTTTACTTCAAGTGCTTCAAAGTAGCTGCGGTTATGCTTGTTATAGATCTCGTCGTAAAGTGGTACAAGATCAGGATATTTTCCGGCGATATAATTCATAATTGTCTTTTTGAAACCGCCTCGAAGATTGAGATTTTCGAGCCAGAACAGATCGCACTGATCCTTTACCCGCTCAAAGATTGCTTCAAAATCCGTGATACCGGGAAATACCGGGGATACGAAACAGACTGTACGGATACCTGCCTCATATACCTGCTTCATAGCAGCGATACGGTGCTCAATGCTCGAAGCAGAGTCCATATCGTTCTTGAAATTTTCATCTAGTGTGTTGATCGACCATGAAACGGTTACACGTCCAAGCTTCTTCAGTAAATCAATATCTCGTACCACAAGATCCGACTTTGTGCAGATCAGAATATCTGCGTCACTGCCGATCAGCTGCTCCAGAAGTTTTCTGGTATTCCCGAATTGCTCCTCCTGTGGATTGTAGCCATCTGTCACAGAACCGATGACCACCCGCTGTCCGGCATATTTCTTCGGATTTTTAATTTCCGTCCAATGCTTCACATCAAGGAAAGTGCCCCATTCCTCCTTGTGCCCGGTAAAGCGCTTCATAAAAGAAGCATAGCAATACTTGCAGGCATGTGTACAGCCCACATAGGGATTGACCGAGTAACCGCCTACCGGCAGACTAGACTTAGTCATGATGTTCTTTGTTTCCACCTCACGAATGAGGATTCCATTTATTACTTCTTCCATGATTTCTGTACCTCTAACACTTTATTAAATTCTTCCGGCATTTCCTGAATCATATTTTCATCCCCTATGATAGGGACAAGGTCTTCCTTCATAAACACCGGAATGCCGAGCTTATGTGCCTGGTCCGCCAGAGACCATGCCCATTCCGGCTCCGTATGAATCTTCCTGCTCTGAGCTCCGGTCATGGTGCCCACAACGATCCAATTGATTCCGGAAAGGTCAACTGTGCCGGGATCGTCGAATAACGGCTCAAAGGTAACATGGTAATGTTTTGCTCTGACGTTTTTCCGAAGGGCGTCGATACGCCACAGTTCTGCTTTCCTCGTCACCGTAACGCCAAACCATGCGTTTTCCAAATCGGTATCAAAATCCAGCAAATCAGGTCGCTTGGTAAGGAACAGGAACTGATGCTGTGGATTTTCACGGATCTTTGCAAATACCTCGTCTCTCCATTCCGGCTTCCATCCGGAGAGATCGCTCATCCCGGTAAGAAGAAAGTTCTGCGGACGTTTCTTTTCCATCATCTTGAGCTTACCCGGAAAGAATTCAGGGTCAGCGAAGTCATCAATCATATGCCAGCGTTTCACGTTGTTGCGGGCATAGCAATATGTACACCCCACTGTGCAGCCAATGACGATATTCATGTTCTGAATCTGATCTTTGATACAAATACTCATGACTTCTGCCACTCCTCAAGATTCTTTCTGATGCGGTCGAGACATTTCTCAAACCGGGTAATTTCTTCCTCTGAAAAACCTTTGTAGTAAATACTGCCCATCTCATCAGATACAGAATCGTACTCGCCCTTTAAGGCATGTGCTTTCTCAGTCAGAAACAGGAGTGTTTTCCTTTTGTCCGTTTCAGACTGAACACGGCTTATCAGCCCTTGATTTTCCATTCTTTCCAGCATCGTAGTAAGAGATGTTATCGCTAATCCGCATTTAGTCGAGAGTGACCTAATTGAGATACCATCCTCCTGCCACAGCACATAAAGAATACGTCCCTGGGCTCCATTAAACGCATCAATATTCTTTTCACTGAGAATCTTCTCAAAAATCCGGTCTCCAAGCTGTTTTATTTTTGTGACAAGAAATCCTCCATTCATTTCCATGCAAAAGCTCCTATATAGTAGTTTATTAAAAACATACTATATAGGAGCTTTATTGTCAAGAGTTTATATGTCTTAATAGGTAAATTCCATTTTTTCAATTCTCCAAACTGGAATTTGACTTGCGGATTTTGATGATAATATAGTAAGAACAGAAGTATTTTATTTGCCAGAACGTCAATAACAAATATGGGAAAGAGATGGTACTACATGGGAATAATTAAATATTTTAGAAAAAAGTACTGGGAAGCAGCCATTTTCAGAGGTGGGCGACGTATACCATTTACCTGTGATGGATTAACAGCTGTTCCTGATAGCGCCTATGCATTGTTTACTGAAAAAGAGTTAGAAAAAATTTACGAAGAAAGAGATATTTTTCATGAGCGGCTAATGCATATGATTGATTCTTTTTAATCACATGTACATCAGAGTTTTATATATTACTTATGATATTGTGCCGGCTTTGTCGCTTTGTATCAGCCGAATGAATACAAGAAAAGGAGCTGTCGGGAAATAGACAGCTCCTTCAAAGAAAATCTGCAGGATACCTTTCTTCTTTCCTTCTGTAAGTTCATTCCACCCACACTTTTCTCTGGATCTTTTCACCTGTTCACTTGTAAGCCCAGATTTCTTGCCATTCACCCTTTCAAGAACCTCTTCTACCGTCTGCTGATAAATTTCCTTCATCACTTCCGCCTCATCGTTTCTAAGTATTTACTACCTGAATTTCTTATGCAATGAAAGACCTCTTTGAAAAAAATATAAAAAAAAGACCTTCATTGCATAATAAAAAATGCAATAAAAGTCTCACCATTTCCTTATGATACCGGATGCTTCCACCGTACTGACAACATCACAAACGCAATTTGTTAAGCGCAGGTTACTCCCCTTTATTGGATCAAATCATATACCCAAAGTAACATGATTGTCAAGATACTTTATCATTACTTTTTCATTTTATGTTATACTTTTTACATCGTTAACACTATTAAAATAAATTCTCCGGAGGTGAATCAAATGGATCATACGAATAATTCCTGTTGTTGTGGTGAAGCGGAACATTTTTCCGGATGTCTGATTTGTGGTGCTCCTATTACGTATCGTGCTGAAAGCTCTATTCAGACGTGTAGTATCTGCCATAAAGAGCAATTAACCAATGCGGTCTGTGAAAATAGTCACTTTATCTGTGATGCCTGTCACAGCTATGGCACATATGCTCCGGTAATCGCAGCGCTCAGAGACAGTACCGAAAAAGATGCTTTGCTTCTTCTGGAAAAAATTATGGATCTTCCATCTGTACATATGCATGGACCGGAGCATCATGCAATTGTCCCATGTATTCTTCTGACAGCGTTTCGCAATAATGGAGAACATATGGATTACGATGCTGCACTATCTGAAATCTGTAAAAGAGCGAAGCAGGTTCCGGGCGGTACCTGTGGTTACTGGGGTGTCTGTGGAGCTGCTGCCGGAGCCGGTATTTTCATGTCCGTTATGACTGGATCCAGTCCACTTCACAAAGATGCATGGCCGTTTCCTCAAAAACTTGTTTCCATTATTTTATCCAGACTGGCAGATGTTGGTGGACCTCGCTGCTGCAAACGTACCAGCAGAATTGCCATCGAAGAAGCCGTTCATTTTTACAGTCAGTTTTGTTCTGTAAACATTCCGTTGTCTTCTATAACGTGTAAATACTGCGAAGATAATCGCGAATGCATCCAGGAAGATTGTCCATACTATCCTGAATAACAGGCAAGGCAGTGATTCCATGATACCACGAAATCACTGCCTTGTAACTCGTTTGCCAGGATACAGCGCCCCATCTTCCCACTTTGCTTTTTTGCAGTTCCATGAACGAATATCCTTCTCTTCCAAAACACTCCTGATTCGTTCTTCTCCATTGTCCGATGTAAAAAGCGCTGTAATTTCCTTTTTTCCATCTACAATTTTCACACAATAATCTACCAGTTCCGGAATCTCAAACAGTAATTCATCCATCTCTCTGATACTTCCCAATGGATCCATCCGCTTTACAAAGTCCAGGCGTTTTATTTCACTTCCACAGAGGCATCTTCCTGGAATGATCCTTGACCAGTCACCGGTTCGATATCGAATCAACGGCTGTGCTTCCATTCCAATGGTTGTAATCACCAGTTCTCCCCATTTACCGTCCGGCAGCACATTTCCGTTCTCATCTATAATCTCTGTAATACAATGGTTTTCCCGCATATGCATGCCCTCATGCGCCGTGCAGCAAATGGCACCTCCAAGCCCCATCTCTCTGGAACCATAGTGCGGCCAAAGTCGTGTTTGCAGAATTTCTTCGATTGCTTTCATGACAGTTTTCGGACAGGCATCTCCGGATACCAGTGCTCTTTTTATACTGCCTTTTCCGCACATTCGAAGCATGGACAGCAATGCCGTCGGCATTCCCACATACGTATCCGGCTGCTCCTCTTCCAGAATCCTGTTCAGTTCGCCATAAGTTCTTCCTGTCCCGGTTGAAAGAGGTTTTGCTCCCAGACGTCTGATTGCCTCCGCGATCAGTTCTCCTAATCCAAAAGGACCTGAAAATGGCATAGCCACCATCGTTATACTTCCAGGATAAATAAATTCACCCAGACCTGCCATAAAAAGTTCTATGGTGTGTTCACAGTCTCCCTCTGTATAGAATACACGTTTACCGGCACCGGTAGTTCCGCTTGTCTGTTCTGATATCACTTTCTGTACTTCCCCCTGGGAGCAAAGCAGCATCCTGCCTCCATCTCGTGCCAGATCTGTTTCTGTCGTAAAAGGAAGGCTTCTCAAATCTATCAGGCTTTCCAGTCTTTCCGGCAAATCTCGGTAAAAACCCTCTCGTTCTTTCTCTCTCTTCAGTACAATATTTAATTTCTCCAGCTGTATTCTGTGTATTTCATCTCTTGTAATCTCTGTAATACCTTCCTGCTTACAGATCATTGCATCTATATTCGATCGTTTCACTTTCTGTATAAATATATTCCTTTCGAATTCGTCAGATTATATGCACAAAACGGCACCATTCCATAATCAGAATCCACCTCGCAGATATAACATCTTTTCAGACGTTCAAGATCCAGATTCCATGCATCCTGAAAAATCATCCCTGATACTGCAAAAGTTTCATTATGAACCCGGATCAGGAATTCATCCAGCGCATCTGTCTGTGTCATTTCTCCATCATCAAATTTTTTTGTGCTATAGCTCCACTGATTTTCCACATACTGTCTGGAATTATCGCTGGTAGTACAACAACATCCTCTGCCTGATTTCTTTTCCAAAAGTTTCAGTTCCCTCTCACCTTTTTTCAGATAACTTGCATGAAAAGAACAGTATGGATTCTCTGCTCCACCACCGGCGAAATCCTTGCTTTTCATAAGCCCGTCAGTCTGTTCCTCGATCAGCTTCAACATCTTTGGTATGGTAATCGGAGCTTGTGGACGCTGCTGAGAACATCTGCCAAAATAGCTGATCGGCTGGAAATGTACTCCTCTTACAAATGGCATATGATCCATCGCAAACTTCAGAATATCTCCAACCTGCATGTCATTTACTCCTGGCGCAATGACAGGTACCAGGGCAATTCCCAGTTCCGCTTCCGAACAGTTTAACACAGCCTTTTCTTTCAGTTCTATCATAGAGCGTCCGCGCAATGTCTGATACACATCATCTGTGACACCGTCAAACTGAAGAAATACTGTATTCAGTCCTGCTTTTTTTAGTTTTCTGGCATATCCTGCTTCCTGCGCAAGACGGATTCCATTGGTATTCAATTGAAAAAATGTAAACCCTTTTTCTCTACCCATATGTATGATCTCCGGAAGATCCTCCCGCATGGTTGGTTCTCCACCTGAGAGCTGAATATTGAATGGTCCTCCATGATCCATCAGAAAATCATATTGCTTTTCTATTTCATCAATTGAAAAATCACCGTTTTCCAGACATTCTCCTGCCGAAGCAAAGCAGACCGGGCAGTGCATATTGCAGCGCTTTGTCACTTCCAGTATCATACAACAGCCTTTTCGTTCGTGCTCCTCACAGAGTCCACAATTATCCGGGCAGGATTTCTCTTTGATTTTGGGATTTACCGGAGTCTCCGCAGACAGGTTTTCTCTTCCCCAGGAAAGATACTCTGCTGCCGTTCCTTCCCAGATCAGTGTCTGAAACTTTCCGTGGATATCACATTCTTTCACCAGATAAATGCCATCTTCACCAATACATTTTTTTGCCGTAAGTACTTTCATACATATCGGGCATACACTTTTTGTTTTACCCAGCGTAATCATAGTTCCAATATTCCCCGTTCTGTCAGTATTTCTATCACTTTCGTATAAGTATCTGCAATCAGCGCAGGACATTGCTCCATAATCACTCCCCAATCCAAATTAGAAGTGATATCCTTACAATAAAAAGCACCAAATTCTTCTTCGGTCTTCTTATGGAACCACTGATATAATTCCTGCACAGCCGGTTTCATCTGTATATCTTCTTTCTCCTGCGGAGCCAGATTGCCAAGGAACAAACCTATCGCACAGGCTCCTCCTGTCAGGCAGCCACAGGTATCTCCACAGTAACCGATCCCACCGCCAAGACCTCCCAAAGCCTTTACAAGCTGTGGATTTTCCTCACCTATGGCTTCCAGTGTCATAATCATAACCATTTGTGAGCAATGATAACCCATACTGCTAAGTTCTATGATTCTTTCATAAAGATCCATGTGCTACTCCTTTCTGCCAACCAACATGGTATAGCGCAGCTTCTTTCCTTTATATTCTTTCTGCAGAATCGTATACTCTTCGCAGCAGAACGAATCATTCCAGATTGCTTCCAGATAATATTCCCGCCAAAGTAACGTCTGATCCTCCTGTCGGAGAATGGTAAATCCTGTCTGTTCTGCCATTTCCAAAAGATTTCCAGTATCCAGATCTGACAGTAAAAGAAAACCTCCCTTTTTCAAAACACGCCAACATTCAGATAGTGCATTTTTCTGATCTCTGCTGACAAAAAATGCACACTGGCTGATGCAAAGATCTATACTGTCTGATGAATACTGCAAATGCAGAAAATCGCCAATTTCCACATCACTGCCCCGTGGGAAAAGATCCACGCCATGTGCTTCCAGCCCAAATGATTTCAGGATTCGAACCGTGTCTCCTTCTCCTGCTCCAAGATCCAGTGCTTTCATTTCTTTTTTCCATTCTATGTTCTCCAGAAGATGAAGCGTCTGCGCTTCCCCTCCCGGATGCCTGTTCATCTATTTATCCTCCAGTGCACGCTCCACCGCAAGCACTTTTCCAAGTGCGAGTTCTTCCGGAACATACACAAACCCACACTTTGGACAGACAGGCATTTCCACAGGAAACCCATTTTCCAGGTACATAAATTTTGCTTTTCCTTTTACAAGAGGAACCTTACATTTCATGCAGGTCAGCTTTCCTTCCGGATCAATCGTATAATATGTTCTTTCTACTGCCATTACTGTCCCACCCTTTTCATAATATTCATTCGATGACTGTATGCTCTGTGTACCAGATATCCGTCTTCTGTTTCCACAAACCGCACCCAGAATGTGACATTTCCCAGTCTGCTTCTTGTCACCAGTTCTTTTGTTTCTTCATCCAGGATTGCCTCCTGATTTTCTCTGTAATCTGATAACACACGTTCCACATCACTTTTCAGTATCATGCGCTCATCCATCATATGGATTGCCTCCTCTGTATAGGCAACAGTATAGTCTTTTTTCTCCATGACCGATTCCTCATTCCAGATGTTTTTTAAAAGTGTTTGTTTCAATATGAGCCTGTTGTAGCGTTTCTCACTGATATCAGGCATATTGCTGGCATTTGCCCCATACAGAAGTTCAAGTATATGTCGGGATTCTCTTCCCTCTCTGGCAAATCGGTCTCTGCATGCCATGCAGTATGTAATATATGGTGCATCGGAACGTTCCAGACACTTTTCTGTCATTTTCGCTGCCATATCTTTATTGGCATATGCCGTCAGACCTCCATATCCACAACATGGAGACAAATCTCTGGAATATTCTGTATCTTCAACGATACATCCCATATCCGACAAAAGTTGTCGTATCATATCTTGTGTCTGTGCATCCCCTCTGGCACCACAGGCATCATGTATGGCAACCGGTATCTCCAGTCCTTTCGCCTGCTGTGGAAGTCCGATTTTTCTCAAAATTTCCCAGATTCCTATAACATGTGCTCCAATACTTTCTTTTAGCTGCTTCATGCAGCTTGGACAGCCTGCAATGATGATCGGATCACCAAGCTTGGCCAGTTCCTGTTTCAGCTGCTCATTTACTTTTTCTGTCATTTCATAGCGACCCGCCCATTCGCTGATTGCACCACAGCATCCCAGCATCAGAGCAACGCCTCCAGCTACCCGATTACTTAAATCTTCGTATGCCTGTATAACCACATCCGGCGCTATCGCACCTGCCTGACAGCCCGGGAAAAATACATATCTGCAAGTTTCATATCCCGGCTGGAGTCTGCTCAAAAAAGCCTCTGAATTTGAAAATAACATGTCCATCAGTGCAAATTCATGTGGCGCCAGCGGCATCTTATCTGTGGATACCATATTTTCTCTTGCTGACTTACACACCTGACTCATATCAAATCCATTCGGACAGATCACCGTACACTGTCCACAGAGGGCACAGGCATTCATCGGTTTGTTCATCGGATGATCTCCCATGATAATCTGCGTATTATTATAGATCTCACGGGCTAATAAACCCGGATGTTTTTGATATTCACTTAAATACACACAGCCTTTCATGCATTCGTCACAATGACACTGAATACATCGTTTTGCTTCTTCTACAGCTTCTTCTTTTGAATACCCATCCTGACCACAGAAAATCTTATTCGATCCATGGATTCCTTCCATGTTCGTATAAAGCTTGGTAGTCACTGCTCCTTCACTGCCTCTGTTGCTGTGCGGCGATAAATTCTGTACCAGAAGATCCACTGTCAAAGCTGCCCGCTTTGCGGCAAAAGCCGCATCCATCACAGATTCCGCAGGTCCGCTGACAATCTTTGCCTGTTCTCTTAACATAATCTCGACATCTGCTGCTTCTTCCGGAGCTAACATTTTTGCCACTTCTTCTGATGCGCATACCACATCTGCCAGTTCCATTTTTTCTCTGATAAACGAAAGATTCAAACTGCATCCAAATTCAAAAGAAAGATCCATAGATTTCAGACGTTTCGCTTCATTGCTGCGGTCTGATTCCAAAAGATGTCCGGTTGCCGCTGCAATATAGCTTTCATAATCTTCTTCCTTACAATAAATCGTCGTAGGATACATTTTCTTTTCCAGTTCCCCCGCAAGAAACAGTGGAAATAATCCAGAACCAAAGATTGCTGCCTTTTTCTTCTTTCTCATGCGGAATACACTGCTTCTTCTTCCCGGTTCTCCATACCGGACAATCGCACGTTCTACTTCTCGTATGGAGACACCATCACCAAGTTCACAAAGCTTGCAATTATCTTCGCAAGGTGCCGTACATCCATCACAGAGAATCATTGGAAATGGTGTAATTTTCTCATAAATTGCCAACGCTTTCTTAAAATTTCCTTTTGCAGCATAATACAGCATCTCTTTTGTATCCATTTTGAAAGGACAGGCTGCAACACAGTAGGCCGGCTGTTCATGGACGCAGAGACTGATCATATGATCCATCTCTTCTTTTGACATTCGATTTACATGATAAACGTGAGTAGAACCCCTCTCCTGTATGTATGTCATAACCTGATACTCCTTTCGTCTGTAAAGGGGAGGCAGTTTCCCGTCTCCCCTGATTATATCACAGTTGGCAGCTTTTACTCCAACCACATTATGAATTAAGCTTATTTCTCAAGTTCTTTTAATGCTGCAAGAACCCTTTCCGGACGGGCAGGGATACGTGTAATACGTGCACCTGTCGCATTAAAGATTGCATTCAGGATTGCAGGATGTGGAGCATCCAGTGGAGCCTCACCACAACCAGCCGCACCGTAAGGACCACTTGGACGATATGTTTCATTGAAGTGAAGTTCAATATCATCCGGAGCATCCTTTGGATATGGAATACCACAATTCTTCAAAGTGGTGTCATGGTTCAAATCTTCAAAATCTTCCGAAAGAGCAAGACCGATACCCTGTACAAGACCACCATAGAAATTACCTTCTACAAGAAGTCTGTTCATGATCGTACCTACGTCAGCTACGCAAGTAAATTTCTCAACGGTAACTTTACCTGTTTCTGTATTAACAGCAACTTCCGGCAGGAAGATAGTATACATATAAGTTGCAAATGGATCGCCCTGTGCGGTATCCTGATCGATCGGATGATCTGCACAGAATGTAGTTACCCAGTTACCTTCATATTTTGTTGCAAGCCCTTCTGCTACCATCTCATCATAAGTACGGAATGTTCCGTCTTCTTTCTTCATTGCTGCTACAAGATTTTCTGCAGCCAGACGACATGCATTACCTGACATAACCTGTGAGCGTGATCCTCCTGCAGGTCCTGCATTCGGACATGTCTTCGTATCATTCATAACCAGTTTAATCTGTTCCGGTCTGATTCCTGCCTGACGCAGTGTTTCATGAGATGATACAAGAACACCCATATCAGCCCCCTGTCCATGATCTTCCCATGCAGCATACATCGTAACGGTTCCATCCGGATTTAATTCTGCAAATGCATTTGATGTATCAACACCATCAAGACCACAACCGTATACTCCAAGAGATACACCGATACCATATTTCATCTTTCCGTCAGAAGCTGCATTCTTTTCGGCAACACGTTTTTTCGCCGCTTCATACAATGGACGTGCTTTCTTAAACAAATCTTCCTCACAATATACCTCCGGTGGATAACCTGTCGGGATGGTAGTGCCCTCTGATTCTTTATAGCAGTTCATTTCACGGATATCAAACGGATCGATTCCCATCTTAGCTGCCAGCACGTCAATCGCAATCTCAGATCCCATATAAGACTGTGGTGAACCATAAGCACGGAATGCGGAGCCCCATGCATGGTTTGTAAATACGGTTGTTGATTTATTACGAATAGAATTAATTCCATAACCTGCGCCTGTAAACTGAGAAAGTCTCATGGTAAGCAGATCGCCAAATTCTGAATATGGACCGTGATCTACATAGTTGTTACCCCAAAGTGCTAAGAGTTTACCATTTTCATCTGCTGCAAGCTTAATATTCATAAATGCAGGAGATCTCTTTCCTGTATAAGTAATGTTCTGGAACTGATTAAATACCAGCGATACCGGACGTTCCAGAATCTTAACAGCTGCACCAATCAGAGCCTCATTTGTCGGTGAGAACTTGTAACCAAATGTTCCGCCTGCATGGTTCTGAACAAGTCTTAAGTTTTCCATTGGTACACCGATACCATCTGCGATCATAGGCATATGAAGATGTATACCGATAGATTTGGAATGCACTGTTATCATACCGTCTTCATCAATATATCCATAACCACAGTCCGGCTCAAGGTGAAGATGAGGCTGGCGTGAACAGTAGGACTCGATCTCAACCTGCTGTGAATCCGGAATGCTGTCCCAGTCAAAGTCCGGTCCCTTGATACAGTTTGTCTCAAAAAATGCGTTTGGAGTACCAGGATGGATCTCTGCTGCATCCGGTGCGATTGCATCCATTGCGTTCATATATGCAGGAAGTTCTTCGATCTCCACCTTAACTGCATCTGCTGCTGCACGTGCATGCTCTTCTGTGTCGGCAGCTACGATCGCAATCGCATCACCAAACTGAAAGATCTTTTCGTCGCAGAGTACAGGACGCTCAAATCCGTCTGTCTTATTGTGTTTCGGAAGCATTACAAGACCATTGATCTTGTTGGTTCCGCCTGCTGCCTTAATGTCCTTCGCTGTAATAACACGAACAACTCCCGGCATACTCTCTGCTTCTGTTGTATCGATACTGAGAATATTTGCGTGAGAAACCTTGGCCTGTGTAAGTGCAAGACGAAGAGTTCCCTCCGGCATCTTTAATGCATCATCTGCACCGAAATCCCAGGTACCTGTTACCTTCTGTGCTGCTGATGGACGGATATAGTTTGTACCGACGATAGAATCACCTGTCTGCTTGAATACGAGGTCTTCTTTAGTCATCTCGCCACGCATAACTGCTGCTGCCGCCATGGTCGCATCGATAAGCGGCTTGTAACCTGTACAACGACAGAGATTACGCTGCTTGTTAAACCAGTCCCTCACTTCTTCACGGGTAGGGCTCGGATTATTATCGAGAAGAACCTTTGCTGAAATAATAAAACCTGGTGAACAGAAACCACACTGTGCACATCCATATGCCATCCATGCAACCTGTATCGGATGCATATCAGAAATTGTTCCCACACCCTCGATTGTTGTGATCTCTGCATTGTCCGGAACACGGCTCATCTTGTAAATACAGGATCTTGTAACTTTTCCGTTCATAATAACATTACATGCTCCGCAATGACCTTCTCCACAGCCAATCTTACATCCTGTAAGAAGAAGATGCTCACGAAGTACCTGAGCCAGTGTCTCATCCTTATCAAGAATAAGGATTCGCTCCACACCATTGATCTTCAATGTCTTTTTAATCATGTTTCATTCCTCCTTTAAAAATACACGTTCCGATGTTACAAATCTTCTGACTTATGTGTTCCGCATGGATCATGATCGACTCCCTTACCCGTCAGATCTTTAAGTTTTTCCATTCCTCTGACAGAATAGAAAACAATGGAAGAGCTGCTTCCGTCCAGATTCTCACCGCTGAGTTTTAAAACATTCGCATTCTCATAATAATCAATCGGAAGTGTCCGACTGTATTGCTCTCCTGTGCGCTCATCTTTTACCTGTATCGTAACTTCTTTTGCGGTAATTTCAAAAATCTTATCCATGGAAACGTTCTCCTGTTTACATTATTTTGTATAATTTCATGTTATCATAATTTTGTACAGTTTTACAAATTGTAAATAATTATTAGTTGGCTATTTTCGCCTTTTTTTATATTGTTTTTATTACTTTATTTAAAAATTTTACTATTTATCCTCACTTTTCATGCTATAATAATATCAAATTTGTACAATGTTATTTTTAGGAGGTATCTATGATGCAGACAGGTGCTCTCATCGTAGCTGCAGGGAAATCGTCACGAATGGGAGACTTCAAGCCCATGCTTCAGCTTGGATCCATTTCCATCGCGCAGCGTGTGATTAATAACTTCCGGCAGGCCGGAATCTCTAAAATAGTGGTGGTAACCGGATACAATGCGGATGCTCTGGAACGCCACCTTGCTTCCAATCATGTTATTTTTCTTCGAAATGAGGACTATGAAACTACTCATATGTTTGATTCTGTCAGGATTGGACTGGAATATTTAAAAGACAAAGTGGATACGGTACTCTTTACACCTGTAGATGTTCCACTATTCACAGCACATACCGTTACACAAATGCTTTCTCTTGGACAGCCTCTTGTCACTCCGGTCTGTAACGGAACTCCAGGTCATCCGATCCTGATTCGTTCCTCATTAATTGAGTCCATTTTAAGCAATGATGGAAAC
>NZ_JBDGAB010000064.1:0-20228 GCF_040910705.1 Blautia sp. RTP21359st1_E11_RTP21359_211015 | reverse complement strand
CGTATGTGTTTCACTGTTTAGTTATCAAGGTTTGTTGTGTCTGTCTCTCAGACAGCTCGTTTATTTTATCTCATCTCAAATCGTTTGTCAAGTACTTTTTTCAACTTTTTTCAAACTTTTTTTGATGAATCTCTGTCTCGCTGACAGCTTGTTTACTTTATCACATCCGCAAGCGTTTGTCAACAAGTTTTTTCATTTTTTTGAAAAATTTATTTTTTTCAAAAAAACAACGGAGAAGGAGGGATTTGAACCCTCGCGCCGCGTTAGCGACCTATACCCTTAGCAGGGGCACCTCTTCGGCCTCTTGAGTACTTCTCCAGACTCCGAACTTATAATTTCTTATTAAATTGGAGTGCATTTCTTCTGTGTTTTCATCCGAAACGCATGGTTAATTATATCCGAAAGATATAAGTTTTGTCAACACCTTTTTTTCATTTTTTTACATTAATTTTATCTTAGCGCGATTGACCAATCATATTATCCCCTTAGACAGGTGGCTACGCACGACACGCTGTCCGTGTGGACAGCGCAGGGGAAGTCCATCTCAGAGTTCCGAAGTCCGAGGGCTTCCCTGCCCCCCACCCTCTTGGGCACGGAACAAGCGCTACATCTTCGATATATAATGCGACTGACTTTTATTATGGAATCTTATGCCAAGCTGATTACTGTCTGAGCCGATATTATTCCGGAACGTTGTGCCGAGCTGATTCTTAGATACAACATTCCTCCTGAACAATTTCTGTATGACACTCTACTGCCATGCATCATTGAATACTATCTCGAACTGTTCACTTTCAGCAACCGGCCTGTGTGCACAGCCGAGGAGCTGGCATATGGGCGGGGCGCTCTGCAGGAGGTGTGACAACTACTTAGGCTCTGGAAGGTGGCGTTGTTTTTCAAAAGTTCGCTGTCTGAGCGCAGCGAGTTCGGACTTTTGGAAAACGCTTTTAGCCACCTTTCAGAGTCTTAGTAGTTTCCACCGACGAAGCCTGTCCCGCCCATATGCCAGCTCCTCGGCGTCCGTCAAACCACGAAATCCCGCAACACCCAAAGAAAAGAGGCCGCACATGCAGCCTCTTACACACATAACTATAGAAACTATAAGTAACCCAACATCAGATCATCCAGAAATTATCCGTGCAGACAATCCTCCTGTAAGTCTCAAACTTAAACCACTTATTATGAAACTCCGACTTATTATCAGCAGCCTCAAACTCCCTCAAAAACATCTGATAATCATCATTACTGCGGATCTCCAGGGCAAAACCTCTCTCATCCACAACAGGAAGCCCCATAAACACATACTCATCCAGCGGAATAATATCCTGCACCCTCTTATCACGGATCATAACAGCCGCGCTATCCTCCAGAGAAACAATATCAAAATAGCCCGGATACTCAAAGCTGTCACCCTCAACAGGCACCACATCCCCTACATGATAAGTCTTAACCTCTTTATCCGCCTTGGAAAGCAGCGCATTCTCAAGGTTAAAATAAAACTCCTCAAAAACATAACCGCCAACCTTCACATCATCCTTCTGGAAATAAGGCTTCTCACCCTCAGTATCCACAGACTCCACAACACCACAAGCAGAAGTCATATGACTCACACGATCGATCAAGATCAGCTCACCAAGAGTCTTATTCTTCTTAAACTCATCCAGCACAACCTTATCAGAAAGTCCAATCTTGCACAAAGCAATCTCATTCTTCACAATCGTATCAGCAGGCAAATGCTCCCCGGTATTCACATCCGTCTTAAACTCGATACTTTTAACCACACCAGCAATCTTCTTCGTACCAACCTTCACAAGATACTCCTTGCCCACTTCAAGCCTGGAATCATCCATCCATAGAAGCGTAGCCTCAAAGCCCTTTGCAACAGGGATCTCATTATTATTGGTAAGAACACATCCACGGCTTACATCCACCTCTTTATCCAGCTGTATCGTAACAGCCTGGCCTGCAACAGCCTCTTCACGATCGTCACTGCCCACCAGGATCGTCTTAACAGCCACTGTCTCGTTGCTTGGAAGCGTTGTGATGATATCACCTACATGAACCCGGCCACTCTCGATCTGGCCCTGGAAACCGCGAAATTCATGATTTGGACGAGAAACACGCTGAACAGGCAGATAAAACTCGCTGACATTCTCAGCCTCTGAAACATCCACAGTCTCAAGATGCTCCAGAAGAGCTTTCCCCGTATACCAGGGCATATTCGGAGACTTCTTCGTTACGTTATCACCCTCTGTAGCACTGACAGGAATGATCACAACATCCTGAAGCCCCAGAGTCTCAGAAAGCTCATTGATATCCTTTACGATCTCATTAAAACGGCTCTCACTGTAATCAACAAGATCCATCTTGTTAACAGCAAATACAAAATGATGGATACCCATCAGAGCGCAGATACGTGCATGACGCCTTGTCTGGACCAGAACCCCCTGCTTCGCATCCACAAGAATAATGGAAAGCTGAGCAAAGGAAGCTCCAACCGCCATGTTCCTTGTATACTCCTCATGTCCGGGAGTATCCGCAACGATAAAGCTTCTTTTATCGGTTGTAAAATAACGATACGCAACATCAATGGTGATTCCCTGCTCACGTTCTGCCATCAGGCCATCCAGAAGAAGAGAATAATCAATGGCACCACCTCTGGAACCTACCTTGCTGTCCAGAAGAAGGGCTTTTTCCTGGTCCGCATATAAAAGCTTGGAATCATAAAGAATATGACCGATCAGTGTAGATTTTCCATCATCTACACTTCCGCAAGTGATAAATTTCAGTAATCCGCTCATCCTAGAAGTACCCCTCTCTCTTTCTTTTTTCCATACTTGCAGCTCCGCCGTCGGAATCAATAACACGTGTGGTTCTCTCAGATTCCACAGAGCTTAAGGTCTCGTCAATGATCTCGTCCAGTGTCTCCGCGTCAGACTCGATACCACCTGTCAGAGGATAGCATCCGAGAGTACGGAAACGGACCTTTTTCATCTGCGGCTCCTCACCCGGGTTCAGGCGCATTCTGTCGTCATCCACCATGATAATGTTGCCGTCTCTGTATACAACCGGACGCTCTTTTGCAAAATAAAGAGGAACGATCGGGATATTTTCTCTCTTAATATACTGCCAGATATCCGTCTCAGTCCAGTTGGAAATTGGAAAAACACGGATGCTTTCGCCTTTATTGATCTCCGTATTATAAAGCTTCCACATCTCCGGACGCTGGTTCTTCGGATCCCAGGCCTGCTCTGCATTACGGAAGGAGAAGATACGCTCTTTTGCACGGCTTTTCTCCTCGTCACGACGACCGCCGCCAAAAGCAGCTGTGAAACCATATTTCTTAAGAGCCTGCTTCAGTGCTTGCGTTTTCATGATATCTGTGTATGCGGAGCCGCTGTCAAAAGGATTGATACCCTGCTTCACACCATCCTGATTAATGTACTCAAGCATTTCGATTCCCAGATCCTTCGCGGTTTTGTCACGGAACTCGATCATCTCTTTAAATTTCCATGTTGTATTTACGTGAAGAAACGGAAATGGCGGTTTCTCCGGATAAAAAGCCTTCATTGCAAGATGAAGCATTACAGAACTGTCTTTTCCTATAGAATAAAGCATTACCGGCTTCTCGCACTCTGCTGCAACTTCACGGATGATATAAATTGCCTCTGCTTCCAGCTCATCCAAATGTGATAATCCACTCATATCTGATCTCATCCTCCTGTTCCGGCCGCCAGAACCGGCAGCACTTATCTTCTGGTCTAATATTTATTCGAATTCCGTCGATCCACATCGATCACGGATGTAGAACCGTCCGTTTTTGTAATGATCCAATGAAGGATATCCCCTTCGCTTTTTACATTCATGATACTTCCGTTCCCGCCGATATCCGCACCAAGGAAAAAGTCGATGGCACCGGCTTTACATTCCTTTACACAGGAAACGCAGCCCCAGCAGTTTTTCGGATATTTCATCACGGCTTTTTTGTCTTCCATGACGATCAGGGTTCCCGGACATACTTCACTGCATTTTCTGCAGCCAACACATTTTTTCTGATCAATTCGTATGCTCATATGTGTCCTCCTTTACAATGTCGCGAAAAATCATCCTGATCTCACCGTTTTCCAGTTTCGAATTTACATATTTATAAAATTTCTCATCTGTTTCCGGATGATCCATATTTTCGTTAAAAGAATGCCATCTGGTCTCTTTGCGGTTTTTCAGATGAGCGATCAGTGAACGGCACACAATGAGACGCTCACGAAGTTCGTATACAAACATCAGCTCATGCATATCTGCTGCCGCTGTTTTTTCGGCAAGAGCCTGAAGCTGAAGGATTTTTTCATCTGCAAGAGCAAGCTGCTTCTCATTAAACTGATAATTAGAAGCAATTCCTCCCGCATATTCATCCATGACTTTCTGCATAGCCTCTTCCAGTTCTTCCACGGAAAATGCCGGTGCGTCTTCATTTCGGAACTTTTCGTACTGAGAAAGAATTTCCCCTTCCTGAACCTTAATCTCTGTCTCAGTCTGAATATCTGCTTCCTTCAGAGTTCCGGCCTTAAACTGTTTCACCATATCCAATGCTGCAAGCTTTCCTTCTGCAAGAGCTCCTGTTACATATTTCTGCGGACATCCGCCTGCAACATCACCAGCTGCATATAGCCCCTTTACCGTGGTTTCACGGCCTGTATTTACCCAGTAGCCGCTGGCTGTATGACCGCCTACGATATACGGCTCTGTTCCCTGGATCTCCACATCCTGCTCGCTGGGGCTCTTTCCGCTTTCGATCCATTTCAGAGTCTGGCTCGGTGCCATGTTGAGATAAGCCTTCAGAAGATCTTCATCCTGTTCCTTCGTGATCCCTGTAGTCTTCAGGTAACACGGGCCATGGCCAAGCTGGTTTTCCCGGACTGTTCCATAAACTCTCTCGCTTGTGGTCAGTCCGTATTTTGTCTCATAGATCTCGCCAGCTGCATTGATCTGTTTTGCGCCGACACCCTGTGCGATGGTTCCCGTAGGAGCAATGGTATCCTTGCAGCGAAGTGCGATAAAACGCATCTCAAAGGACGTCATCTCCGCACCTGCCAGGATTCCCATTGCATATCCGGCACCTGTGTTAAACGGCGGATACCACATCTTATGTCTGGAAAATCCCGGATTGTTCGGCTTATAAAGTCCAGCCGCTCCGCCTGTTGCAGCAAGAACTGCCTTTGCCCGGATAATGTATGCGGTTTCTTCCATAATAGAGAAACCAACCGCTCCGTAAACCTGTCCGTCTTTTACAAGAAGGTCTGTGATATTTACATAATTCAGAACGTCTACGTTCTCAGCTTTATGAACTGCATTAGCAAGAAGTGGTTTAAAATTTTCACCGTTGATCTTGATGTTACGGTTTCCTCTGGCTACATAATCACCATTTTCATCCTTCAGGATCACAAGCCCAAGCTTTTCCATCTTTGCAGTAACTTCGTTGAAATTCTCCGCTGCTGTAAGAAGAAGGTCCTGCCTTACGATCCCGGCGGCATCCTTTGTTGCATAATCTACATAATCCTGCGGCTTGCGGCCTTTTACAATGTAGGCATTGATTGCATTAACACCTGCTGCCAGACAGCCGCTTCGTCTGATATTTGCTTTTTCTGCGATCAGTACCCTGCCGGCTTTCTGTTCTGAGAGAACCAGCGCCGCATAGCAGCCTGCGGTACCTCCTCCTATGATCAGCACATCTGTTGTAATTTCCTTTGTGTTTAATCTGTTTTTCATACTCATCACTCTGTTATCTGAAGCTCATGTACAGTTACATTTTTCTCTTTATCTACGCCAAAGGCCTTCAACACCGGATTTTCTGCATCCATAAGGGAGAGGATCAGATATTCGATGTTCGGGTCAAATGCAAGTCGTTTATCTTCTTCGGAAGGCCTTGACGGAGACTCCGGATGAGAATGAAAGTTTCCGATCATCTGATATCCGTTCTGACGGATATCCTTGATCGCGCTCAGCTGTTCCTTCGGGTCCATGGAAAAGTGTTCGTTACTTTCATCGATATTTGTCAGCAGATACACCTTCTCGATGGTTTTTACATCGTCCTCAATGGTCCCGCCCAGAAGGCCGCAGGACTCATTGGGAAGTCCTTTTCTGCAGTGGTCTAATATTTTCTCGTAATCTTCTTTTTTTAATTTCAGCATTTCTTCGCAGCCTCCAATGGGTTTCTATACTTAATTTTTAGTGTTTTAATTCACATACAGCCTGCTCATAATCGATCAGTTCTGTGATCGTCGGATCATCGCCGCATACCGGGCAATGATGATTCTTCGGAAGCTTCACGGTACGGAATGTCATCTTCAGCGCATCGTAGGTAAGAAGTCTTCCTGTAAGAAGATCACCCTGTCCGATGATGTACTTGATCGCTTCCATTGCCTGAAGGCTTCCGATCACTCCGCCCATGGCTCCGATCACGCCAGCCTGCTTACAGGTCGGTACGGCATCCTTTGGCGGCGGGCTCTGGAACGCACATCTGTAGCATGGGCCCTGTCCCGGAACGTAAGTCATCAGCTGTCCCTGGAAACGGATGATCCCTGCATGTGAAAACGGTTTCTCAGCCATTACACAGGCATCGTTGATCAGGAATTTTGCAGGAAAGTTGTCTGTTCCGTCAAGAATGAAATCGTAATCTTTGATCAGATCCATGATGTTGCTGGAATCTACAAAGGTATGATATGTATTTACAGTAACGTCCGGGTTAATTGCTTTCATGGTCTCAGCCGCAGACTCTACCTTCAGTTTGCCGACATCTGCAGTTGTGTGGATGACCTGTCGCTGAAGATTGGAAAGATCTACCTCATCTGCATCCGCGATCCCGATAGTTCCCACACCTGCTGCTGCAAGGTAAAGGGCTGCCGGTGCTCCAAGTCCGCCGGCTCCGATGATCAGAACCTTGGCATTCAGAAGCTTTTTCTGACCTTTTACTCCAACCTCTTTCAGGATGATATGGCGGGAGTACCGCTCAAGCTGCTCATTTGTAAAAGCCATTATCTTGCGCCTCCTCCCATGTAGTACAGGAACTCAACAACGTCGCCGTCCTTTACCTCTGTTTCCGGAACGTCTGCCTTGCTGATGAATTCATCGTTGATAGTTACGGTTACATACTTAGGACTTTCAATATCCTCTTTCTCAATAAGCTCTGTAAGCTTCAGTCCGTCTTCGTACTCTTTTTTATTTCCTGCAACTGTGATTGTCATTTCTCTGTTCTCCTATTCTTCAACTTTTCTTACGATCAGTGTATAAGTTCCGTCTTCGTTGTCCTCGAGCTTCAGAATCTGATGTCCTTCTTCCTTCACGCTTCTCGGCACATTCTGTACCGGCTCGCCATCGTTCATTTTGATCGCCAGGATCTGTCCGTCATCCAGCTCCTCAAGTGCTACCTTTGCTTTTACAAAGGTTACCGGGCAGACCACATCGGTAATATCTACTGTATCATCAATCTTAATATCAGCCATTGTATGCTCCTTTCAAAACTTCCTGAAGTTTTTCAGCGCCTACCCGGTCGATGGTAAATTTAAAACGCTCTCCCGGATTTGCATGATCATCAAAGAACTGGATCGCTGCATCGGTCACTCTGAAAAGCTGCTCCTCAGAGGTGATCAGCGGAAGGAATTCCTGTCCCTTGCTGATGTGATTTCCAAACGTTCCGCCAAAGGAAACGATATATGCTTCGTTTACATCCCATGCATCCACCGGACAGGATTTTGCACATCTGCCGCAGTAGTTGCATTTCTCTGTGTCGATCACCAGCTTGTCATCCTCAAAGGAGATAGCGTTTTCTCTGCAGGCCTTTTCGCAGACACCACAGTGGATACATGCGTCCTCTTTCCAGCTGACCTCAGCTGCTCCCTTGATCCCTACATCATTCTCCTCTGCCTTCAGACAGTTGTTCTGGCATCCGGTAACACCGAATTTGAATTTATGAGGAAGCTCTCTTCCGAAATATCTTTCATTTAATTTCACTGCAATGTCATAGCTGTTGATATTTCCGCTTGGACAGACAGCGTTGCCCTGGCAGGCTGTAACTGTACGGACTCTCGGTCCGCAGACACCAGGCTTGCATCCGCCTTTTGCAAGATCATCCTTTACATCATCAATATCATCTAATTTAATGAACGGGATCTCAACTCCCTGTCTGGAAGTAAGATGTACATATCCGTCACCGTATTTCTCAGCTACCTCTGCGATCTTCTTAAGGTTTTCTGCGGTAAGTGTACCGCCTACACAGGCAAGACGAAGAGAAAAATTATTTTTCTGCTTCTGTCTCATGAAACCACCTTTTTTTAATGTAGCGTAATCTACTTTTGCCATAACGAACTCTCCATTTCTCTGCTGGTGCAGCTCTTAGATTTTATCGGTTATTTTCTATCGCTTGTTTGAAATCTTCTTTTAAATCTTCAATATCTTCAATTCCCACACTGATACGGATCAGATCCTCGAATACTCCGGACTGCAGCTTCTCTTCGTCGGAGATGTGTGCCGCGATGGTGGATTCCGGATGGATCACCAGGGTCTTCGTATCTCCGATATTGGAGATGATCAGCGGGATCTTCAATGAATTAATAATGGAAAAAGCCTTCTCCTTGCTTCCGGTTCTTACGGTTACGATAGCTCCGTAGCCATTCCTGAACTGCTTTTCCGCAATTTCGTGATAAGGGCTTTCTTCCAGTCCCGGATAATTTACTTCAATGTCACCACCCAGGCCCTGTAAAAATCTCGCAAGCTCCAGTGCATTGTCACACTGTCTCTGCATTCGAAGTCCCAGGGTTTCCAGTCCCAGGTTATTAAGGAAAGCATTCTGCGGAGCAAGACACGCGCCAGTGTTCCGGAAAAGTCCGTTTCTAAGCTTGGCGATGTATGCAAATGGTCCGAATTTCCGGTATGGAGCAAGTCCCGGATATCGGTAAGGGTCCCATTTCAGACCCTTACCACAGACAAGAATACCGCTGATGGCATCGCTGCTTCCATTGATATATTTGGAAGAGGAATGAACCACAATGTCAGCTCCAAGCTTCAGTGGCTGGATCAGATACGGGGTTGCCACCGTGTTGTCTACGATCAGCGGTACGTCATGCTTATGTGCCACTTCCGCAACTGCCTGGATATCGGTAACATCTAGCTTGGGGTTGCCAATGGTCTCCGCAAAAACAAGTCGCGTCTTCTCTGTGATCTCTGCCTCAAAAGCTTCCGGCTTATTCTCTTTCACATATTTTACAGAAATCCCGAAAGGCTTCAGATCATCGAACAATTCCACAGTTCCGCCATACAGTCCGCAGGCTGCCACAATCTCGTTTCCCGCCTGAAGAATGTTCAGAAACGCATTGGTCAGCGCTGCCATTCCGGAAGCACAGGCCACACTGCCGATCCCATCCTCCAGCATGGTCACTCTCTTCTCAAAGGACTCTACCGTAGGATTGTTGATCCTTGTATAGGAGAAGCCCATTTTTTTATTGTCAAAAATTTTCTCCAGGTCTTCCGCGCTGTCATGTCGGAATGCGCTGCTCTGATAGATTGGAACCTGTGTTGCACCCTGTGGATATTTCTCGTTGGTGCCGTGGAGCAGCCCTGTATTAAAGCCGTATTCGTTCATAGCCTCTTCCCTTTCTTTTGTTGACACTTATATTAACCTACTATTCATAGTATGTCAATAGGAAAACGGGATTAAATGTATTTTTTTGTGTACACAACTATACGACAGCATGATACAATTATAGCAGTTACGATAATCACAGCACCAAAAGAAAGATGCTCGCAGACATACAACAAACCCACATTAAGAACAGGAGGTGATCCTTATCAATATAAACCCAAAGCTCCGAAATATTTTTCACTCTTTATTCAGTCCCATCCTTGATTTCCGCGTTCGGCTGTTCAACATCCTCGCCTTGGGAGGTACTGTGATCAGCCTGATCATGGCCTTTCTCAGCCTCGGGACCGGTTCCTGGGGAAATGTACTGATCAATTTTGCGCTGGTTGCAATCTCCGGAGGGCTTTTTCTTTATTCCTATTACAGTGGAAAATATCAGCGCTGCTACCTGATCACCATTGTCGTGATTTTTCTGATCGTTTTTCCGGTGATGTTTTTTACCAGCGGCGGTTATCGTGGCGGCATGCCGGCATTCTTTGTGTTTGCTATTATTTTTACCGTGCTGATGCTGGAAAAAAGACGCGCTCTGATCGTTTCCCTGCTGGAGATTCTCCTTTATATGGGACTGTGTCTGGTTGCATACCATTTCCCGAACACTGTAACTCCTTTTGCCACGGAAGCAGACCGGCTGGCAGATATCCTTCTGGCGTTTGTCTCTGTAAGTATTGTCTGCGGCAGTGTTCTCTATTTTCATCTGAAGGAATATAACCAGCAGCAGCTCCTTCTGGAGGAACAGAATCTGCGACTGCGCTCCCTTGATAATGCCAAGTCCACCTTCCTGACCACCGTTGCCCATGAGATTAAAAATCCTCTGAGTTCCATTTCCCTCCACGCGCGGGACACCTCCGAGCTCCTTGAGGAAGAGCCTCTGGATTTCTCTCTTATGCAGGAAAATCTCCGCACCATTGAACAGTCGGTAATGCGGATTGACCGGATCGTGCTGGATCTGATGGATACGGTTTCCATTGAACAGGGACGGCTTGCCCTTTCCCTTGTCCCATCAGATCTGTCCGGTCTTTTGTATTCTGTAAAAAAAGACTACTGCAGTCATCCAAGCTCAAAGAACAATCAGCTGGTCCTTACGACACAATCCGGACTCCCGGAAATCTCTGCTGATCCGGAACGGCTGATCCAGGTTGTCACCAATCTGATCTCCAATGCAGAGCGTCACACCCAAAACGGAACCATCACCATTTCTCTTACCGGCGAACCGGGCTGGCAGACCATCTGCGTCTCCGACACCGGAACCGGCATGTCAGAAGAAATGCGAAAAAACGCACTCAAGGGTTATGTTTCCGCTGATAAGGATTACTGGCGGCACGGCATAGGCCTCTATGTCTGTCATCAGATCATCACTGCCCATGGCGGCAAAATATGGCTGAAAAGTAAAGAAGGCGAGGGAACTCAGGTGTTCTTCTCACTTCCGGAGGAGGAATCATAAATGAATGAAAAGAAATCACTTATCCTTATGGTCGAGGATGAAGAACAGGTGCTGAATACCAACTGCCGGATGCTGCGGCGCCGTGGCTACGATGTCCGCACTGCACAGACAGCCGCCGAAGCCTATCATCAGCTTGAAGAACAGCTGCCGGATCTTCTGATCCTGGACATTATGCTTCCGGACGGAAACGGTCTGGATATCTGCCGCCGCTTCCGCGAAAAGACCATGAATCCGGTTCTTTTTCTCACCGGAAAAAGTGATATCCGGGATCGGGTAGAAGGACTTCAGCAGGGAGGCGACTATTATCTCACCAAACCTTATAATTTCGATGAATTTCTGGCCGTGATCCAGATGCTTCTGGAACGCCAGAAACGAATGGAAGAAAAAATAAAAGAAAAATTTCAGTCCTCCCGTCAGATCACCATCGGCAGCCTGCGGTTAGATCTTTCGGATGGCCATGCATATCTCAATAATGCCGACACAGGCCTTACCCGGACCGAATTCTCTCTGCTGCGTCTCCTTGCAGAAAACCAGGAGAAGATTTTTTCTGCAAAAGAGCTCTACGAAGCGGTATGGGGCAGCTGTGCAGGAACAGATACCAGCACGGTACGGCGGCATATCTTTAACCTCCGGACCAAGATCGGTGCCGAAGATACCGATGAGTATGACATTGTCTCGGTTTATGGGAAGGGATATCTTTTTACCTGCCGGTAAGCCGGCCTTTTCACGATCGGATAACATATTTCCAGACCTGTACGCAGCTTTCCGTAAATGTCTCTTTTTCTTCACATTTCCGGATATCGGGATCTGTCTGTTACAATGTACTTAACAGACAGATCTTTTTTATTTGTAAAAATTTATGATCAAAGAATAGTAAGCAGCTAACTGCTGCGCAATTTATCAGGAGGTGCCTATGCATAAAAAAATCTTAGTTCTTTTAACAGGCGCGATCGCTCTTTCCATATCTGCAGTCCCGGTCCTCGCTTCTGACCCTCCAACCGATGACGGTCAGTACATCTGGCAGGATGAAAACGGAGATTACTGGTACCGCAATGGTTCCGAGGATGAATATATCGGGGAAGGTAATTATGCCCCTGACCCGGATTCCGGTGAACTGATGGAAGGCAACGATGCCGGCTGGACCGAACAGGACGGTTATTTTGAGCCTCATTATTATTATGAGGACGGCAGTGTGTGGCTGGAAGATGCCACCGGAACCACATATATTGGCTCCAGAGATAAATATTATATTGATGACTACGGTAATCTTCAGGAATATTCCGATTCTGAAACTGATTCCTCCTCCGGAGATTCTTCAGAAGAATCCTCCGATACCAGTGGAAACTCCTCCTCGCAGGATTCCGATTCTTCATACCCAAATTCCTCTTCCGATACAAACACGGAAGATTCCTCCGAATCGGAAAAGCGCGGCGAGCTTCATATGCGGGTTGGATTCCCTGCCGATGATACGATCAGAGAATCCATGCCCGAAAAAGAAGGTTATTTCGAGCAGCGTTCCGTAAATGGCGGAAAAAGCACTGCCTTTGTTTTAAAAGTACCGAATTCCTCTCTGGCGGATTCTTCCCTGAAGGGTTTTCTGGCAGAATACTATCCGGTAAAGGGTGAGATCATCACCAAAAAAGATCTTACCTTTGAATCTTATCCTGCCACGAAATATCAATACTTAACCGAAGTCAACGAAGAAGAAAAAAATGTAGATGCTCTTGTATGCCAGACTGACGATTATACATTCGGACTTTTTGTCCTGACTCCGTCAGACACCTATGATAAGGCCGCCGAAAAGGAAGCCACAGAGCTGATCAAATCCATAGATTTCGTTTACGCAGAGCGTGTGGATATGGCCATGACGGATTACTTCCAGGTCCTCACTCCGGAGCGTTGGAAATATCTCTGCCATTATGAAACAACCGAAACCGAAAATGGTGGATATAAACTGACTTATTACAATGAGGATGTTCCTGTACTGACTCTGGAAGCCAGATATTACGATGGCGAAGACCAGCCTCTGGACAGTGTATGGCAGGGCTATCTCGGCCGTATCGAAACCGTCGACGGCAAAAAATACGATCTTCTGTCCACCATCAGCCAGTACTCCAAGGACGTCTCTGATGAATGGAAGGAAATGTATGACACTTATCTGGATGTCATAAACGGGATCCGTATAATGGACGGCTGTTCCCTGACCGAAGGAAGCCATGCCTGATCCCTTGTGATTCACAATATTTACATAAAAGAAGCTGCAGACTCTGTTTTTTCACTGTTCTGCAGCTTCTTTGCGTTATTGTGTCCGACTATATCTTCTGCTGTCTATCCTTCGTAAATCTGATCAAAAATCCCTCCATCTGAGAAATGTGTTTCCTGTGCCTTTTTCCATCCACCAAAATCATCAATGGTGACAAGATTGATGTCCAGGTCAAACACATCGGAGTATTCCTTCAGAATATCCTGGTTTGACGGACGGTAATAATTATCACCGGCGATCCGCTGTGCTTCATCGGAATAGAGATAATTCAGATATTCCTCTGCCACATCTCTGGTGCCTCTTTTGTCTACGACTTTATCGACTACTGCTACAGATGGCTGTGCAAGGATGCTGATACTTGGTGTTACAATCTCGTAATCGTCCGGATAATCCTTTACGGAAAGATAGGCTTCATTTTCCCAGGCGATCAGTACATCACCCTGTCCGTTTTCCACGAAAGAGGTCGTTGCGCCTCTGGCTCCGGTGTCCAGGACAAGTACGTTTTTGTAAAGATCTCCGATGAATTCTTTAATTTTGTCCTCGTCTCCGTTATATTTATCTTTTGCATAGGCCCAGGCTGCCAGATAGTTCCATCTTGCTCCGCCGGAGGTTTTCGGGTTTGGTGTGATCACACCTACGTCTTTCTTTACCAGATCGTCCCAGTCTTTGATGTTCTTCGGATTTCCTTTTCTCACAAGAAATACAATCGTCGAAGTATAGGGAGCGCTGTCCTCCGGAAATTCGTCCACCCATCCGTCATCGATGAGTCCTGCATCCTGGATCGCATCCACATCATACTCCAGTGCCAGTGTTACCACATCTGCTTCCAGTCCGTTGGCAACCTCAAGTGCCTGTTTTCCTGAGCCTCCGTGGGATTGTGTGATGTCCACATCCTGCCCTGTCTTTTCTTTCCAATGCTTCTGAAAGATCTTATTATACTGTTCATAGAGCTCTCTGGTGGGGTCATAGGATACGTTTGTAATGCTGACACTGTCCGCCGCATAAGCGGTTGCTCCTGTAAGACTTCCGATGGTTACTGCTGCCAAAAGGGCTGCTGTTGCTGATTTCCATTTTCTTTTCATAATACTTTTCCTCCTGTTTTTCTGCCTTTATTTTTGTTGTTGGCTTATTATAAACACGAGTAAGTCTTTATGAAAACTATAGAATCGGAAACCGTTTTCATGCTATCCAAAATTCCTGGTATTCCTACCTTAAAAAACAGCAGAAAAATCCCGGAAATCGGTAAATAAACATATGATTCCGTATAAAAATTTCCATTTCAGAATATTTACAGAAAACGTAATCAGCCTTGTATTTACAGTATTTCTGGTGATTTTTTATTTGATATTCAATTCTTCCAGCAGCTTTTTCATATAATTTTCATCTTTCATAGCCTTATCAAGGTCTTCTGTACGGTTCTCTTCCAGAAGTTTTTTTGACAAAAGCAGTCCCTGCTCCATTCCTTTTTTCATTCCTTTTTCCATTCCCTCATCCAACAACATCTGTCCAAGTCTTGTCATAGATATAACCTCCTTAATCTCATCCAGATCTTTACTATCCAAAAACTTATCTGCCAGAGTATATAACATTGCCATTGTTTTTTCTGCTGTTAGGCCACGTTTCTTTTTGGATAGTATAACTGCTTCTTTGATTTTTTCCTTAATCTTCATATTCCCAGACATTAATGGTGTCAACGATAGGCTTGCATAATCTTCTTCCGTAAGCTCTGTTCCGTCTTCTTGTTTTTGTCGTATTTTTTCAAAAACCTCATCTGCATTTCTATCCTTGAGATATATCGGTTGTATCCGATATGTAAACAGTCCCATATTCAATTCTGTCTTAACCGATTTGATTCCACCTGAATAAATCACATAGGTTATAACATTTTTTCCTGTTTTATGTGAATATACCGCATCATAGGCAAGAAATCTGCGCAAATCATTTTCTCCCTTGTCGGTTGTCTGGAATTCTATATGAATATAAAATCCTTCTTTAGTCAGAAATGTAAAATCCATATATAAAGAATGAATAGTAAGTTCTATCAGCTCTGTAGGACCAAGATTCACAAATTCATAGTCAATTCCAAGACTTTTCAGGATCGTATCACGGAAATAATCAAATCCCATTTTCATAATAGCATCTTCATGTTTTGTATTTGCCATGTGGCACCTCTTTTTTAGTTCAGTATCGTTATCGGCTGTGCCTTGAAAATGCTTTTGTAATTTTACTCTGACTCTTTATCTTATGTGAATTTTATTATTCTTAATCGTCCTCCTTGTTATATTTATTTTATCAGACCCGGACTAAAAAATCATCATTACTCTTCCGACAAATTCTTCCTTTATTTTCTATCCGTTTTTATTTTATGGTTATCCACACCCACCCCGGAGAAACATTCTCCGGGGTGGGTGGTTTTCCACATATTCCACAGAAGTTATCCTCTTCTGTCGTGTTTTCACAGATAAATATAGTCGTTCATGACTGGCTGCAGTCCGTGGTCTTTCAGGGCGTTGAAGACTTCGTCCACAGACCTTCCGTCGGAAATCTCAAACTGATCATCACCTTTATCCTCAATATCATCCACATGGCTTCCGATTCCGGTGCTGACACCTGCAGAGATCTTGGTTGCTGCGATATTCACCAGATTGTCACGGACACGCTCACACTCTCTGGTGGATACAGTAATACTTGCAAACGGCATAAACAGACGATATGCACAAACTACCTGCAAAAGCTGCGGTTCGTGTACATCCTTCGGGTTGATCCTGTCGTTGTTGATGATCGGACGAAGTCTCGGGCAGGAAAAAGCGATCTCTGCGTGTGGATATTTTCTCTGCAGAAGATATGCATGATATCCCGTTGCAAAAGCATCCTTGCGGAAATCATCCAGTCCCAGAAGTGCCGCAAAACCAACACCTCGCATGCCGCCTTTTAACGCACGCTCCTGTGTATTTAACCTGTATGGAAAAATCCTCTTGTGGCCTGCCAGATGCAGAGTTTCGTATTTATCAGAATTATAAGTCTCCTGGAAAACTGTCACATAATCTGCGCCGCATTTGTGAAGATATGCGTACTCATCAGAATTCATCGGATACACCTCAAGACCGACTACCTTGAAATATTTCCGGGCGATCTCACAAGCCTTTCCGATATATTCCACATTAGATTTCGTTTTGCTCTCTCCGGTAAGAATCAAGATCTCCTGGAGTCCGGTTTCTGCAATGGCTGCCATCTCTTTCTCGATCTCATCTGCATTCAGCTGTGCGCGGCGGATCTTGTTGTGGCAATTAAATCCACAGTAAATACAGTAGTTCTCACAGTAGTTTGCAATGTAGATCGGTGTAAACATGCAGATACTGTTTCCAAAATGTTTCCTTGTTTCGATCCGTGCAGCCTGTGCGATTTCTTCCAGAAGAGGCAGCGCTGCCGGTGAAAGCAGTGCTTTAAAATCCTCCGGTGTACGGTTGTCATGAACAAGCGCTCTCCGTACATCCGCTTCTGTGTACTTATCATAATCATATGCGTTCATTGCGGAAATAACCTGATCCATTACATCAGATTCTTCCAGCTGTTCCATATCCGGAAGGTACTTCATGTGATCGATACGGTTCTTTTTCATATCTTCCAGAATTTCTTCATTTACAATACTTTCATTAAAATGGCCGTCCTGCTGACTGGCCTGTACTGTTTCTGCCATTGTTGTTGTGTCGCTCCTCTCGTACTTTTATTATTTTCAAATTTGTAATATTTCAGTATCTGTTTTTAGCCATTCGTTTTCTTTTCTGCTCTGGTTGATCTGCATCAAGTGAATATTCGCAATCCGCTTTCGCTACACAGATTTCCCCTTAATAACCGTATATTTCCGAGTCTTTCAATATACTGTCATTATTTTACTCATGCAAAAATCCGGTCAGCGGTGAGGATGCACTTGCACCTCTCTCCAGAGTTCTTCCCATACCGGAAAGATATGCACTTCTTCCTGCCTCAATAGCTTTCTTAAAGGCTTCCGCCATAACACGGACGTCTCCTGCAGTTGCAATGGCTGTATTTGCCATAACTGCTGCAGCACCCATTTCCATAGCCTCACATGCCTGTGACGGGCGGCCGATTCCTGCGTCCACGATGATCGGAAGGTCGATCTCGTCGATAAGGATCTGGATGAATTCTTTTGTACAGATTCCTTTGTTGGAACCGATTGGAGAGCCAAGTGGCATTACACAGGCAGCTCCTGCATTCACCAGATCTCTGGCTGCATTCAGATCCGGATACATGTATGGCATAACTACAAAGCCCTCTTTTGCAAGGATCTCTGTTGCCTTGATGGTCTCGTAATTATCCGGAAGAAGATATTTGGAGTCATGGATAACTTCGATCTTTACAAAATCTCCGCATCCAAGCTCGCGGGAAAGTCTTGCGATACGAACTGCCTCTTCTGCATTTCTGGCGCCGGACGTATTCGGAAGAAGCGTAACATTCTTCGGAATATAGTCCAGAATGTTCGCAAGTCCACCCTCATTTGCACGGCGCAGGGCAAGTGTTACGATCTGAGTTCCTGCTTTTTCAATACATGCTTTTACAAGCTCCAGGGAAAATTTTCCGGAACCAAGGATAAAACGGGAAGTAAACTCATGGCCTCCCAGGATCAGTTTGTCTTCATTTGTGTTTGCTGTTGTCATTTTTTATGTCCACCTTTCTTTATGTCTGTTTGCAGAAAATATTTCCACCGATTTATAACCAGCGCCTTCTTCTGCCAGATCATTCTTCATCTGCATTTTTTCAGTAACTTATCTGTCAGTTACTGCCGTGGTATATCTACCTAATTTTATCTCTATAGCGACATCAGCAGCTTCCGCCGCCCATAAACTGCAGAATCTCCACAACATCGCCATCTTTCAGTACTGTTGTATCGTAAGTATCTCTCTTAATGATTTCTTCATTCAGCTCTACTACAACCTGCACCGGAACATAGTTACATGCTTCTAGATATTCTGTTACTGTCACCGGCTTTTCCAATGTTCTGCTTTCACCATTTACTGTGATCATGATCTCTCCTTTCCGGAAACTTCAAAAGCTATTCGTCAATAAAAAAAGAGTTCACAAAGAAATACACCCGCGGTGGTGCACCCCTTCATGAACTCAGTTCACTCTCAAATTTCCCAATATTCAATTGTCGATACCGGGGTTAAAAGCGTTCGCTCTTGATCCCTTCCCTGTAAATCCTGATCTTACGTATTCAATCGGATAAAAACATCCGCATCCAATAAAAAAGGAGATACACCAAAGTATCTCCCGTAAATTCATCTTATACGTTCCTACGTTGGCATTATCCAAATCAGGTATAAGGGTCGAAGTTGAAGACTTCCTCTCAGCCTGCCATCACAAGCTCCCCTGTTATTTACATGGTTTAGTATAATTCCGATTCTGCTTCATGTCAAGAACAATAAATTTTGGTTTTATTTGCCGGTTTTATTTGCAGAGTGAACAGTAACTTTTATTTATAAGCAGTGAATCCCAGATCTTTCATTGTCAGATTTAAATTCTTTTTCAGATAATCATTTGCTACTTTCATTGTCGCTTTCATCATAATATTGGAAGAATCCTGCAGATCTGTCATCGCTTTTTTTCCGTTTGTATACAAGAAAGTCAGATTCTGACCCTTATAAGCAGATGCTTTTGTAGAAGAAGTCACCAGCAGAAAGACTTCATTTGTAGACAGGGCGGACTTCACACTGACCGTATCAGATTTCACACAGTTTCCGATAATATCCAGTCCGGCAAGGATTCCATCTGAAGGCATAGAGAGCAACATCCCAATATCTATCTTATCTTCTTTCTTCAGATAACCGATCATCAGAGTACTTTCTTTATCTACTTTGACATTTATAAACTGATTTCCGTCTTCAGTATATTTACCTTTCTGACTGATGTATTTTTTCAGTTTGCTATAATTCTGCGTCAATCTGGTATTAGCCGAGGTCGGATTCTTTACAGTAACCTTGCAGGTGAATTTTCTGCCGCCAAGAGTCGCTGTGATAACCGCTGTTCCTGTTTTTACCGCGGTGATCTTTCCGGCAGAAGTTATCTTGACAACATTTGTGTTGCTGCTCTTCCATGACGGTTTCAGACTGGTGCCTTTGATCTTCAGTGTATAAGTTTTTTTCGGTGCCAGTGTCAGGCTGGTCTTATTCAGGGTGAGATAATTCAGACCTGCGATTGCTGTCAGTCCTTTTTTATTATAGCTACTCCAGATCGTATTTTTTCCGGATTTCCGGTAAGCTCTCACTGTGTAAGTATAGCTTACTCCGGTACTTACTTTTGTATCGGTAAACGTAACATTTTTGCTTCCTGTGATGTTTTTTACTGTTTTCCATCCGCTGTTTCCGGTCTTGCGGTATACCCGGTATCCGGCAACTCCTTTTACCTGTTTCCAGCTGAAAATAATCTTATTCCTGCCGGAGATCTTAATAGAAGACATAGTCGGCGTTGCTACGTCTATCGCCGCCTGTACTTCTGTCGCACTGATCAACTCCGGAACCGCAGCTGGTGCCGCCGTTGCAATCATAAAACCTGTCAAAATGCCACATAAAGCTTTTTTCCAATTTCTTCTCATACGCTTTTTTCCTTTCTGCTTTGTGGTATATCTAGATTCCCTAACAAATATAGTATACATTACAAAAAATATTCCTGCTATGATATTTTTCACCGAATCGGGGCTTTCGGTGAAATTCGGCAGTTTCTACAATGGCTTGACACTCCCCTCAGCTAAAGCAGGGGGATTCTTGCTTCTCCCACTACTGCATTGGCAAACACCTTACGGTACTGCAATGTCTTACACA
>NZ_JBDGAB010000063.1:0-20946 GCF_040910705.1 Blautia sp. RTP21359st1_E11_RTP21359_211015 | reverse complement strand
GAGTTCTGGCCCTGCCGCAATGCTTTTAGCCGTCTCACGGAGCCCTAGTAGTATCCCCCGACGGAGTCCCTGCCCGGAGCGATGCCACCTTCCTCTGGCGTCCCTCAACCACATCCATACACACAAAAAAAGCCCGGCATCTTCATATTCCAAAGACACCGGACTCCTATCAGTCATATATAAGCTGGAAATGAGACTCGAACTCACGACCCCTTCATTACGAGTGAAGTGCTCTACCGACTGAGCTATTCCAGCTTGTGCTAAACACAACTGATATTATACCGTATTTTACAAAAAATGCAAGCACTTTTTCCTACAATCCACTCAAATCCTTACCCTCCAATCACCCCCAACCATATTCCCATTTAATTCACAAACCATCACTCATCCCCGGAAGCCCCCTTCCTGCGAGAAGCCACCCGTTTCACAACCTTTACCGCATCCTTTACAGCCACAGATTTTTCAACCACCGTCATTTTCGCCTTATCCATACGCTTTCCCCTGCTTTTCCCCGCAGTCTTTTTCACATTTCCTTTCTTTACAGAGCTTTTCTTCACATCCACCTTCTCCGGTGTACACCCAAATACCGTCACACCATAAGCCGGAAGCTTCAGCTTCAAAGAAAATTCCCTGTTATCACACTCCATATGAATAGCCGCTTTCGCCCGTGCGTTCACCACACCCTGTCCGCCAAACTTTTCACTGTCACTGTTGAAAATTTCCTTATATTTCCCCGCAAAAGGCACACCAACCCGGTAACTGTCATAAGATACCGGTGAAAAATTACACACCGCAAGAATCGTTTCTTCCGGCTTTTCCGTCTTACGAAGAAACGCAACCACATTCTCATCATAGCTGGTAAACTGGATCCACTCAAACCCATCCGAATTACCATCCATTGCATACAACGCCGGATGATTCCTGTAAAGTTCATTCAGATCATGCAGATACGCCCTCATTTCCGGCCCCACATCCCCATCCGGCGCAGTCATCTTCACACCCGGATGAAGCATCAGATAGCCATACGCAGCACGCAGCTGAGCATCCTTCTGCCTTGAAGATCCCGGAAGCTTCTCCAGAAACTCTTTTAACGTGCCCACATCTCTCTTCCCCAGAGTCAGTACATAATGCTCACTATATGCATACATCATGGAAAGCGTCAGCTGATCATAATAATTTCGTCTGTCCAAAGGCTCTGCTTCCAGGTAAGAGAGAAGATCCTTTGTCCAGCCACCACTCCATTTATAGTCAAACCCCAGATGATCATTCTCCACACTGTCTGTAAGCTGCGGCCATAAACCATCCTCCTGTGCGATCAGAAGAATCCCCGGATACTGCTTCTTCACAATAGAATTCAGATGCTTCAGAAACTCCATTGCCTGAAGGTTCTCATTGGAACTATAAAGATTAGCCGTCCACTGTCCCGCCTCTCTTCCAAAATCCAGATACAGCATCGCATCTACATCATCCATCCGAAATCCGTCCACATGAAATTCATCCAGCCAGAAAAACGCATTGGAAATAAGAAAATCTTTGACCATAGGACTTCCGTAATTATAAAGCATGGTGCCCCACATCGGATGAACGGCCATAGCCGGATCCTGTACTTCATAAAGAGGAGTTCCGTCAAATTTCTCAAGCCCTGCATCAAACCGCGGAAACTGAGCCGGTGTCCAG
This sequence comes from Blautia sp. RTP21359st1_E11_RTP21359_211015, assembly GCF_040910705.1. Lineage (NCBI taxonomy): Bacteria > Bacillati > Bacillota > Clostridia > Lachnospirales > Lachnospiraceae > Blautia > Blautia sp. RTP21359st1_E11_RTP21359_211015. The sequence goes on along the minus strand of NZ_JBDGAB010000063.1, from coordinate 19,269 downwards.
TCCAGGATCACGCCAATCCCTGCCTGATGAAAATCCTCTACCAGTGTCCGGAAATCTGCCGCAGTCCCAAAACGGGTAGTCACAGCATAATACGCAGACGTAGAATATCCTCCTGAACTTCGGTCAAGATACTCCATCACCGGATGAAATTCTACATGCGTATAACCGGTTTCCTTCAGAAACTCCACCAATTCACCACTGTTTTTCCACTCTGTTACATCCGTTTCATAAATGGAAACCGGAACTTCACGGCTGGCAAACCTTTCACGTTCCTTCATCCACGCTTCATCCTGCCATAAAAACTCCCCCAGCTCTGTTACAACAGAAATCACAGACGGCGCTCCCTGGGTTCCATTTCCGTAAGGATCAGACTTCCGCTGTACATTGCCGCCTTTGATCTTGATCTCATACTGGTAAGAGGCCCCTGCCTGTACACCTGGAACAAAAATCTCAAAAATTCCGGACATTGGCATCCGATGCATCGGAAGACGCCTTCCATCCCACCTGTCAAAATCACCGACCACACTGACACGGATTGCATTGGGTGCCCAGACAGCAAAATATGTTCCTTCTACCTCGCCACAGGTCCCCGGATGCGCTCCCAGCTTCTCATATGCCTTGTAATAGACACCGGCACAAAAAGCTCGTTCCTCCTCTTCCGTGATCTGGCATGGACATTCATACGCATCGTAAAAAGTCTCTTTCCTGCTTCCTCTTATCACACGGAAACGATATTCCGGAATCCTTTTCAGTGGAAGCATTACAGCATAATAACCAGCCTCATCTTCCAGGATCATCGGATAACTCTTTTCCCCTACAACAACCTCTGCAGCATCCGCTCCCGGAAAAAATCCCTGGATCAGAACGCCATCCTCTGTTACCCTTGGCTGCATCACATCACGAGGTGATGCCTCCTCCCCATAAACGATCGCCTCGATCCGGGGCCAATCCATATATTCATACGCTTTATCAGCCATAATCGTCTCCTCCATCATATTTGTTGTTTTATAGACTAAGTTTACCACCATTTTACAGAAAAATAAAGATAACAGTTCTAATCTTCGCAAAAAGCACCACAAGTAACCGGTAACAGAACAGAAAATAATTCGATTTGGTTCTTCCCAAAATCATGTGTAACGATTATAATATGAAGCAGAATATGAAACAAATAACTTATCAGGAGGAATCATCAATGGAAAACAGACAGTATGATGTAACAGCTCTCGGCGAGCTTCTGATCGACTTCACAGAAAACGGTGACAGTTCCCAAGGAAACCCTACTTTCGAGGCAAACCCGGGCGGAGCTCCCTGTAACGTTCTTGCCATGCTGAACCGTCTTGGCAAAAAAACTGCATTTATCGGAAAGGTCGGAAACGACATGTTCGGCAAGCAGCTGAAGGCTGCCGTAGAAGAATGCGGCATTGATACCAGAAATCTTGTCATGGACGATGAAATTCACACTACCCTTGCTTTTGTACATACTTACCCGGACGGAGACCGTGATTTTTCTTTCTACCGTAATCCAGGTGCAGATATGATGCTGACAAAGGATGAGGTAGATGCCGATCTGATCCGCAATTCCAGGATCTTCCATTTCGGCACGCTTTCTTCCACACATGAGGGTGTCCGTGAAGCAACCCGCTATGCTCTTGACGTGGCAAAAGAAGCCGGATGCATCATCACCTTTGACCCGAACTTACGCCCTCCACTCTGGAAGGATCTGAACGATGCCCGCAAAGAGATCGAATACGGCATGGAACGCTGTGATGTACTGAAGATTTCTGATAATGAAGTGGAATTTCTTTTTGATACAACAGATTATGACAAGGGTGCTGCCCTTATCGAAGAAAAATATCATATCCCGCTTGTGCTGATCACAATGGGAAAAGACGGAAGCCGCGCTTATTATCGCGGACGGAAGGTCGAGGCTGCTCCTTTCCTTCAGGAAAAAACCATTGAAACCACCGGTGCAGGAGACACCTTCTGTGCAAGCACCCTGAATTATGTGCTGGAACACGGTCTTGAGGATCTCACTGACGAAAACCTTGCAGAGCTGCTTACTTTTGCAAATGCAGCAGCTTCTCTCATCACAACAAAGAAGGGAGCACTCCGCGTAATGCCTGAAAGAGATGAAGTTCTTGACTTCATTGCATCCCGCAAGTAGTGTATGTTTTTCTTTTATTGAATTATTTTTTTGTTTATTGGCTTTGAAAAGCTGAGAAAACACCGCAGGGGGAGAAAGCACTCAAAGTTACGAAGCCCGTTTTTCTCCCCCTGCACCCCCTCTTTCCGGGCACGTACCGCGGAAACAGCGCTTCGCGCCTATCCGCCAATTGTTGTGTGTTCTACATATTTTCCCTGTTATATCATATATTTTTATTAATGTCTTATCGTATAAAAATTTACAGCCAATATCATTACGCATATTATATTTGCACATTATATTTGTATTTGATATATTTACATTTAATATATTCGCATTTGATATATTTACACTTAATATATTTGCATTTGATATATTTGCATTTGATATATTTACACTTAATATATTTGCATTTGATATATTTACATTTGATCATTTGATATATTTACATTTGATCATTTGATATATTTACATTTGATCATTTGATATATCTGCATTTGATATATTTCCCCCTCAAATTCACTTCTATATTATTCCAAAAAATCCGCAGATGTGCCCCGCACATCGAGACCTGCCAACGCCCTCCCACCCTCACTCTCAGCTCAACCTTCCACATCCAATACCGTCACATACCTATAACGGCCTCAAGACTTTTTCACTCTCAACAACCCCTTCAGGCCGTTCTCCTCCATCGGCTCAGACTTTCGTTCCCAGCACCGTCGCATACAGACACAAGTCAACAAAACTCCCGTCCTCCACAACCAAGCACTCCTAAAAAAAGCCCGAGGGGTGTGCAGAGGGGCCGCGGCTTTGCGGCCCCTTTGCGGTTTTCCTTTTTTCCTCAAAAAAATACTGTGCGCCATTCGCCAAAAAAAGCAAACGCCACACAGTATTTAAAAAAAAGTATTTCTAACCTCTTGTTACTTTACTTAACAACACGCACCCTATACATTCCCTCAATCTCCTTGAGTTCATCCAACGCCTTAGCAGACGCCGCACTCTCAAGATCAATAAGAGTATAAGCAAACTCCCCTTTACTCTTATTCGTCATATCCGCAATATTCAGTCCCTCAGATCCAAGGATCTTGGTAACCTGACTGATCATATTCGGTGTGTTGCTGTGCGCAAGAGAGATTCTTCCAACAGCCACACAGGTACCCATATCACAGTTCGGATAATTAACTGAATTTTTGATATTACCATTCTCAAGGTAATCGCGGATCTCCTTTACAGCCATCTCTGCACAGTTTTCTTCAGATTCCTCTGTAGACGCACCAAGATGCGGAGTTACCAGAATACCCTCGCGTCCTGCAACTGTCTCATTTGCAAAGTCAGTTACATACTTCTTAACCTTGCCACTCTCAACAGCCTCGATCAGCGCATCCTCATCAACAAGAAGATCTCTTGCAAAATTCAGAAGAACTACGCCGTCCTTCATCTTATCGAAAGCTTCTTTGTTGATCATCTTCTTAGTGCTGTCAAGAAGCGGCACATGAATGGTGATATAATCGCACTGGCTGTAGATCTCATCCAGGCTCTTGCTGTGCTTGATGGTTCTGGACAGGTTCCATGCCGCATCAATAGAAAGATATGGGTCATAGCCATATACTTCCATGCCAAGACCGCATGCTGCGTTTGCCACCATGGCTCCAATGGCTCCAAGACCGATGATACCAAGCTTTTTGCCGCTGATCTCGCATCCTGCGAACTGTTTTTTCTGCTTCTCGGCAAGCTTGCCAATGTGCTCTTTATCTTTCTCCTGTGCAACCCACTCGATACCTCCTACGATATCTCTGGATGCAAGGAGCATACCTGCAAGTACCAGCTCTTTTACGCCGTTTGCGTTAGCTCCAGGCGTGTTGAATACAACAACACCCTTCTCTGCATACTCCTTAACCGGAATATTATTGACGCCTGCACCTGCACGTGCAACTGCGCAAACGCTCTTCGGCAGCTCCATGTCGTGCATTTTTGCACTTCTTACAAGGATTGCATCACACTGGTCAGCGGTCTCTGTTTTTTTATAATTATCGCCAAAAAGTTTCAGACCTTTTTCAGCGATAGGATTCAGGCAATGATACTGGAACATTATGCATTCTCCTCCTCGAATTTTTTCATGAATGCAACCAGTGCCTCTACGCCGGCCTTTGGCATGGCATTGTAGATGCTGGCACGCATTCCGCCAACAGTACGGTGTCCTTTCAGGTTTACAAGTCCTGCTTCAGTTGCCTCTTTGACAAACTTGGCATCCATTTCCTTGTCACCAGTTACGAACGGTACATTCATAAGAGATCTGTCTTCCGGAACTACAGTTCCTTTGAACAGCTTGCTGGAATCCAGGTAATCATAAAGGATTTTTGCTTTTTCCTCATTGCGCTGTTTCATCACTTCCAGACCGCCCATCTTCTTCAGCCATTTAAATACTTTTCCGCATACATAGATGCAGTAAGCATTCGGCGTATTGTAAAGAGAGCCTGCGTCTGCATGTGTCTTATAAGTAAGCATGGTTGGGGTTCCCGGAAGAACATCCTCTGTGATCAGGTCCTCACGGATGATCACGATAACCATACCTGCCGGTCCGATGTTCTTCTGAACACCGCCATAGATAATACCATATTTGCTTACATCCACCGGCTCAGACAGGAAGCAGGAGGATACATCTGCTACCAGAGTCTTACCTTTTGTGTTTGGAAGTTTTTTGAATTTTGTGCCGTAAATGGTGTTGTTCTCACAGATGTATACGTAGTCTGCATCCGGGCTGATCGGCAGATCACTGCAGTCCGGGATATAGCTGAAGGTTTTATCTTCAGAAGATGCGATCTTGTTTGCTTTTCCGTATTTCTGAGCTTCCTGATAAGCTTTTTTTGCCCACTGTCCTGTTACGATATAATCTGCGACCTTGTTTTTCATAAGGTTCATCGGGATCATGGCAAACTGCTGGGATGCTCCTCCCTGAAGGAAAAGTACCTTGTAGTTATCCGGAATGTTCATAAGCTCGCGAAGATCTTTCTCTGCAGTATCAATGATCTCCTGAAAAGCTGCACTTCTGTGGCTCATTTCCATAACAGACATTCCTGTGCCGTTATAATCCATCATCTCATCCGCTACTTCTTTGAGTACTTCCTCTGGAAGCACTGCCGGTCCGGCAGAAAAATTATACACTCTACTCATGTTTCTTCATATCCTCCTCGTCAAATACATCATCAAGGTTCGCACCAGCCGGTACCATCGGGAACACACTCAGATCCTGATCGATCCAGCAATCCAGAACGACAGGTCCCTCTGCTGCCAGTGCCATCTTAAGTGCAGGCTCCACATCCTCCATCTTTGTCACACGAATGGCTTTTGCACCCAGCGCCTCTGATAATTTCACAAAATCAACGGCGTCATCCAGTACTGTGGAAGAGTACCTCTTTCCATAGAAAAGCGTCTGCCACTGACGCACCATTCCCAGTACATGATTGTTCATAACAATCTGGATCAGCTGTCTGCCACAGCGTGCAGCTGTTGCCAGCTCATTCATATTCATACGGAAGCATCCGTCACCTGCTATATTTACAACTGTTTTTTCCGGTCTGCCCATCTTCGCGCCAATTGCAGCGCCAAGGCCATAGCCCATGGTTCCAAGTCCGCCGGAAGTAAGAAGAGTTCTCGGCTCTTTGTATTTATAATACTGCGCCGCCCACATCTGATGCTGTCCAACATCTGTGGAGATGATCGCATCACCGTTGGTCAACTCATAAAGCTTCTCTATAATATACGGACCTGTAAGCTGTGTGTGATCATAATTCAGCGGATATTTTGATTTCAATTCCTGGATATGTGCGATCCACTCCGGATGTTCTTTCTTCGGAATTTCCTCCAGAAGGCGTTTCAGCACTTCCTTCACATCACCGATCACACTGGCATCCACTTTGATATTTTTATTGATCTCCGCAGCATCCACATCGATCTGAAGGATTTTTGCATTATGTGCAAAAGTTTTGGTATTTCCTGTTACACGGTCACTGAAGCGTGCACCGAGAACAATAAGAAGATCGCACTCTGTTACGCCAAGATCGGAAGTCTTGGTTCCGTGCATACCTACCATACCTGTATAGAGAGGATCTTCTCCCGGGAAGGTACCCTTGCCCATCAGAGTATCGCAGACAGGAGCCTGGATCCTGCGAGCCAGCTCACGTACTTCCTGGTCAGCACCAGAGATCACACATCCGCCGCCAACAAAAATAAACGGTTTCTCTGCCTCTCTGATCATTTCCAGTGCCTGATCAATATCTTCTTTACGGATACTTTTGATCTCACGGTTAACCGTAGCCGGAGGGCATGGCTCATATTCATATTTCATTCCTGTGATATCCTTCGGGACATCCACAAGCACCGGGCCGGGTCTTCCGCTTTTTGCAATATAAAATGCTCTTCTTAACGTATCTGCAAGATCTTCGATATTCTTTACGATGAAACTGTATTTTGTTACAGGCATTACGATACCTGCGATATCAACCTCCTGGAAAGAATCTCTTCCCAGGAGTGGTCTTCCTACGTTTGCAGTAATGGCTACCATCGGTACGGAATCCATGTATGCAGTCGCGATCCCTGTTACCAGGTTAGTTGCTCCTGGACCGGAGGTTGCCAGGCAGACACCCACCTTTCCAGTCGCTCTTGCATAACCGTCAGCAGCATGGGATGCACCCTGCTCGTGGGAGGTCAGTACATGTGTGATCTCATCTTTGTATTCATATAAGGCATCGTAAACATTCAGAATCGCGCCGCCCGGATATCCAAATACGGTATCAACGCCCTGTTCCTTCAGACATTCTACGATGATCTCTGCACCTGTAAGCTGCATATCTTTCGTTCCTCCTTATTTTGCTTTCGGTACTTCCAGGATCGCACCACGGTTTCCGGATGTTACCATGGAAGCGTATCTTGCCAGATATCCGGTTGTCACCTTCGGCTCTCTTGGCTGCCATTTTTCTCTTCTAGCCTGCATCTCTTCATCTGAAACCTTGATCTCCAGTTTCAGCTCCGGAATATTGATGCTGATGATATCGCCTTCCTCAACCAGTGCGATCGGGCCGCCTACTGCTGCCTCCGGTGATACGTGTCCGATAGCGGCTCCTCTGGATGCACCGCTGAAACGTCCGTCGGTGATCAGGGCTACAGAAGAACCAAGTCCCATTCCCACGATGGCAGATGTAGGGTTCAGCATCTCTCTCATTCCAGGGCCACCCTTTGGTCCCTCATAGCGGATAACCACAACATCTCCCTCTACGATCTTACCGCTCTTGATGGCAACAATTGCGTCATCCTCGCTGTCAAATACACGTGCAGGACCTTCATGTACCAGCATCTCCGGTACAACTGCAGAACGTTTTACAACGCCACCATCCGGTGCAAGGTTTCCTTTCAGTACGGCAAGTCCGCCTGTCTTTGTATACGGATTGTCGATAGGGCGGATAACCTCCGGATTCAGGTTTACACAGTTTTTGATATTCTCACCTACTGTTTTTCCGGTTACTGTCATACACTCTGTATGGAGAAGTCCCAGCTTATTCAGCTCATTCATGACCGCATAGACACCGCCGGCCTCATTAAGGTCTTCCATGTAGGTCGGGCCTGCCGGTGCAAGGTGGCAAAGGTTCGGAGTCTTCTCACTGATCTCATTTGCAAAGCTGATATCAAAGTCCATTCCGATCTCATGTGCGATAGCCGGAAGATGAAGCATACTGTTTGTGGAGCATCCAAGTGCCATATCTACTGTAAGTGCATTTAAAACTGCCTCTTTTGTCATAATGTCTCTTGGGCGGATGTTCCTTCTGTACATTTCCATTACCTGCATTCCTGCATGCTTTGCAAGACGGATACGTTCAGAGTATACTGCCGGGATGGTACCGTTTCCTTTCAGTCCCATACCGAGAACCTCTGTCAGGCAGTTCATGCTGTTCGCAGTGTACATACCGGAACATGATCCGCAGGTCGGGCAGGTTTTATTCTCGAATTCTTCCAGATCATCTGCTGTGATGGTTCCTGCTGCATAGGATCCTACTGCCTCAAACATACTGGAAAGACTTGTTTTGTGTCCTTTTACATGGCCGGCAAGCATCGGGCCGCCACTTACGAATACAGTAGGAACGTTGATCCTTGCTGCTGCCATCAGAAGGCCAGGTACGTTTTTGTCACAGTTGGGAACCATGACCAGGGCATCGAACTGATGAGCCAGTGCCATGGCCTCTGTGGAATCTGCGATCAGGTCACGTGTTACAAGGGAATATTTCATGCCAACGTGTCCCATTGCGATTCCGTCACATACTGCGATCGCCGGAAATACAACCGGTGTGCCGCCAGCCATTGCAACGCCGAGCTTTACAGCATTTACAATTTTGTCAAGGTTCATATGTCCCGGTACGATCTCGTTATAAGAGCTTACGATTCCTACCAGTGGTTTGTCCATTTCTTCCTTTGTCATTCCAAGGGCATTGAACAGGGAACGATGTGGTGCCTGCTGTGTGCCTTTTCTTACGGTATCACTTTTCATTTTTAAGGTCTCTCCTTTTTATTCTTTACGATAGGATCCGGTATCTGTTTATAGACTTCCTCTTCCAGGTACCGGTTCTTTCTGTTCTGTTTCGTTTTCTTCTTTCTGTCCCGCTTTATTTATGCAATGGCATCTGCGATCAGATCGCCCATCTCTCTGGTTCCGACAAGCTTGCATCCGTCAGACATGATATCTCCTGTTCTGTAACCCTCTGTAAGAACCTTCTGTACTGCTGTTTCCACAGCATCTGCTTCTTTATCAAGATCCAGAGAATATCTCAGCATCATGGCAGCGGAAAGAATGGTTGCGATGGGGTTTGCCTTGTTCTGGCCTGCGATATCCGGTGCAGAACCATGGCTCGGCTCATAGAGACCAAGCTTTGTCTCATTTAAGCTTGCGGAGGAAAGCATTCCGATGGAACCGGTCACCATACTTGCCTCATCAGAGAGGATATCTCCAAACATGTTTTCTGTAAGGATAACATCAAACTGCTTCGGATCACGTACCAACTGCATTGCACAGTTATCAACCAGCATATGCTCCAGTGTTACATCCGGATAATCCTTTGCCACATCCTCCACTACACTTCTCCAGAGTCTGGAAGAATCAAGAACATTGGCTTTATCTACACTTGTAACCTTATTTCTTCTCTTACGTGCGATCTCAAATGCCTTAATGGCAATACGGCGGATCTCATTCTCATTATAAGAAAGAGTATCTACCGCTGTGCGGACTCCGTTCTCCTCAGTAGTCTTTCTTGCTCCGAAATAAAGACCTCCTGTAAGCTCTCTTACGATGATCATGTCAAAACCATCTCCGATGATCTCATCACGGAGCGGGCAGGCATCACGAAGCTCATTGTAAAGATAAGCCGGACGAAGGTTTGCAAACAGGTTCAACGCCTTACGTATCGCAAGAAGACCTGCCTCCGGGCGTTTGGACGGCTCCAGCTTGTACCACGGGGATGTCTTGGCATCACCGCCAATGGAACCCATCAGTACTGCATCAGAAGCTTTTGCCTGGGCAATGGCTTCCTCTGTAAGAGGTACTCCGTGAGCATCAATGGATGCCCCTCCTAAAAGAACCTCTGTGTATGAAAATTTATGACTGTATTTCTCACATACTCTGTCTAAAACTTTTTTGGCCTCGGCAACAATCTCCGGACCGATTCCGTCTCCCGGAATCAGGGCAATCTTGTACTCCATTTTATTCACTCCTCCGATTTCCCCTGTGCTGTAAAATTTTAACGCACTGGTGTGGATAATTGTTATTATCATAACGCACTTTTCGACGGATTTCAACCTATTAAATAGATAAAGTTATTTCCGGAATGCAAAAAATAAACGGCAATTCCCTGTTTCTGCCGCCACAGAGACATACTTTCGCACACAGAAAAAAGAAAAACTGCCCTACCATTCCGGTACAGCAGTCTTTCTTTTTTTATCATATTCTGTTTTTCCTGATGATCTTCTCAGAATTTCCCGCTGGAACCACCGAAGGTATCACCGGAAGATGAGGTATGGGTGCTGGAACCACCGTTATTATCCTCATTTTTCGGTTTTGCGGATTTTGATACCGTACTGTAGAGGTAAAAATCATTACTTCTGGTCACATTCATACTGCCCTGCCGCACATAAGAAGCCGCCCGATCCTGTTTTCGCACAGTTTTCAGCTTTCTTCTCATATTTCCGGTCACCAGTAATCCTGCCACAAGCCCCACAGCAAGAGCGATCAGCAGGTTTATCCCAACCGCAAAAGGCTCATCTGGAAGGTTTTCCACATCGTATGGCTCTGCCTCATCTGCCTGCGTGATAAAATCATCGCATTCCGTGGCAAACTTATGAAACGCTTCGTTATAATCACCGTCACTTAAATAAGGCTTCACCTGATCCATGATGTAGGACTGTCCGGCATCCGTAAACACTTCTATCGCATATCCGTGTGTTGCAATGGCCCAGTTACGGTCTCCCATATCCAACAGGAATAAAATACCGTCACCATTTTCCCCCTGTCCATATCCATGGTCAATAAAATAATCCTCCGCATACGCCTGGGCCGTTTTTCCCTCAAGACTGTTAACGGTAACGACCACAACATCTACCTGATCTCGCTCACTGATCTCATCCAGAGTACTGCTCAGGCTCTCCTGCTGCTCTGCATCCAGAAGGCCCGCCTGGTCATCCAGACGGCTTACGGTGCCTGCCCATACTGGAAAAGCACATGCCAGACACAAAAGGATCGATATCAAAAATACAGATATTCTTTTTTTCATGGCATCCACCTCCCTACAAAGCCCAGATCAGATACAGGATAATATAAGTGATCACACCCACGACCCCCGTTGTTCCCAGGAACCATCGTGCAAAAGCGTTCTTGTCTGTAGGCAGATTTCCCACAAATTTCCCTGTCTGACCATTCATGGCAAATATGTAATTATCACCCTTCCACTTCGTCTGCAGGATCCATACGGGATATAACGCATATTTCGTTGTCCCGTTATGAAGCCGGATACTGGTATTCTCCGGTGCCACACTGGCGTATCCTCTCACCGTATCCCGGAATGCAGCCTCTGTGCTGCGGCGGATACGCTCATTGGCACGTTCCTCACACTCGCTCGCTGTCACATCATATTTATCTGCAAAATATCCAGCCAGATACGCAGTCTGAAAATCCACCGCTTCTTTGAAATCAAAAGGCTCTATAGACTCCATCAGATCATTTTCCATGCTGGCAGAGCCATCCACCGGTACATGATCAAAACCAAGAGAACCACTTCTGTGTACTGCATAATAGCTGGTCTCCGTATAATCATAATCACTATCGCTCCAGAACCGGGTCTTTGTTGCACGGTAACGGATATCTGCATCTGCGTCTGTGTCATACAGCCAAAACGGAACGTAGATGCCCTTAACCTCGCTGATATGATTCTCTGACTTAAATGCTTTCGGCAAAAGCCTCTTACCGGTAAGATGCTTTTTCAGCCTCTCCTTTGCCGCTTTCTTGTCCAGCTTAAACGGGATCACATAATCCGGCTTCAGTGCACCGGACAGCTGCCCGGTCATTACCACCGGACTTCCGCAAAACGGGCAGGCCGTTGCTGCCGTGTTGGCATCTCCCACGATCTCACCGCCACAGGACTTGCACACATAGGTACGCAGCCCCTCACTCTCCCCGTCCTGCCACTCACTGCCGGCCTCATCCGACCAGCTCATATCCTCAGGCTGCTCTTCCTCCACAGTCTGGGCATATTCCGATAACGTACCAACATCAAACTCCGTATCACAAAACGGACACTTCATCTTCTGCACAGAACTGTCAAACTCTATGGAGCCACCACAGCACGGACACTTAAACTCCTGCATCTTCGCCATATATTCACCTCACTTCATCATTCTGTATCCAACAACCGGCAGGAGTTACCCTGCATTTTGCTCCTGACCATCTCTCTTTCTGATCTATACTGCATCCTCCGGTCCGAACGGATCACCGCACTCCGGGCAGAATTTCGGTGGATTCTCCGGATCTGCCGGTTCCCATCCGCACCTGCTGCAGCGATACTGCATCTTCTTCTCCGGTTTCTTCGCTCCGCAGTTCATACAGAACTTGCCTTTATTCACCGTACCGCAGGAACAGGTCCAGCTGTCCTCCACCGGACGCGATGCACCACACTCCGGACAGAATTTCCCCGAAGAAACCGCACCACAACTGCAGGTCCAGGAACCAGCCGCAGCCCCTGCTCCGTTCCCTACCGGCGAAACCGGCTGCGCTGCCTGCTGCTGTACACTCTGCTGCTGCGCCTGCTGCTTCTGGCCCATCTCAAACAACTGCTGAGCATTCAGACCACCTGCATTAGCAGCCATACCCATGCCCATAAAGCCAGTCATAGCCCCTGCTGAATTAGAAGCCGCAGCCTTCATAGCATCCGCCTGGGCCCCGGTCAGAGTAGCCGCAGCCATAGCAGGATCACGCATCATAGCCGTACGCTGAGCCTGCTTGATCATCTCGGCATCCTCATCCGGCAATGTCACAGAACCAAGTGCCACACTGACCACCTTAAGCCCACGAAGCTCCTCCCACTTGGCAGAAAGCACCTCATTCATGGCATTCTCCAGCTCCGTATTATGAGTCACAATCTGATTCGGACGCATCTCCAGCTCCGAAAGCCTTCCGAAAGCAGGCTGCAGCGCACTGATAAACTCCGCCTTCAGCTGTCCGTCCAGCTCCTCTCTGGTATACTCCCGCTCTACATTTCCACACACATTCGTATAAAAAAGAAGGGGATCCGCGATCCTGTAGGAATAAACACCATGACATCTCACAGCCACATCCACATCCAACCCGATCCTGGAATCCACAACCCGGAACGGGATCGGATTAGCAGTACCAAACTTGTTATCCACAAGCTCCTTGGTATTAAAATAATACACCCTCTGATCCTTACCCGTATCGCCGCCAAAAGCAAACCTCTTCCCGATCGTATCAAAGGTCTTCCTGATTCCGTCACCCAGACTACCTGAAAAAATACTCGGCTCCGTAGAAGCATCATACGTATACTCTCCCGGATCCGCACAAACCTCAACAACCTTTCCCTGCTCCACGATCATCATACACTGACCATCCGCCACAGCGATCCCGCTGCCGCTGGAAATAACATTATCACTCCCATGCTTATTGGAAGACCTGGAAGAAGACCTCTTCGTCCCCTTCACAACCATCACTTCTTTATCCATAGCCTCACAGTAAAAAAACTCCTTCCACTGATCCGCCAACGTACCACCCGCTGCACCCACAGCCGCTCTGATAAGACCCATAAATCCAACCCCTTTCTGAAAATTCATTCTTATTTACAATTTTACGATATTCCAAAGCCATCGTCACTCTCATTTCTGATAGTAACATCATTATTACACGAATTTTACCAAAAATCCACTTATTTCTATACAATATTACAATTGTCATATTTCATCATATCCACAATCTCAGCACATCAGCAATCCCAGCACATCAGTAATCCCAGCACATCCGCAATCCCAACACATCCGCAATCCCAGCACATCCGCAATCCCAGTACATCCGCAATCCCAGTACATCCGCAATCCCAGCACATCAGCAATCCAGGCTGACAGCGCAGCGCCTCAGCCGTCCCCCCAACCAAACACAAACTCAGCCATTGCAGTCGTCCAGCGCAGCGCTGACGACCCACAACCAACCGTCAAACGACACTATTTCTCACCGGAAGCACCAGCCGGGGAAGGGGATGCTGGATGGCTCTGCTTCTGCAGGAGGGGAGCTGATTCTTGGACGGCGGGAATCTGCGTTGTTTTTCAAAAGTCCGCTGTCTGAGCGGCAGCAGGCCGCGAGTTCGGACTTTTTAAAAACGCTTTTAGCAGATTTCCGGCGTCCTAGAAGCCAGCCCCCGACGAAGCCGCAGACCAGCCAGCATCCCCTTCCCCGGCGTCCCTTCATCCGTTCGTTCGTCCGTTCGTCCACATACAAATACAAAAAAAGACACCACGTCACAAAAAACGCAGTGCCTCTCTCATATTCAAGTTATTGCGAAAAAAGCATCAAGCAGAAGCCTGATCAGCCTTCTCAACCTCAGCAATCGCCTGCTTCCTCATAGGAATACGGCAATTCTTATTATTACCAAATTCAACAATAACATCTTCCTCAGTCATATCAATAACAACACCATAAAAACCACTGGTAGTAACAACACTGTCACCAACCTCCATGCTGCTCAACATAGTCTGAGTTCTCTTCTGCTCCTTCTTCTGCGGACGGATCATCATAAAATACATAATTCCAAACAGAACTACGATCCAGACAATACCAAGACCCGCGCTAAGTCCGCCAGCTGCCGCTGTAGATGATGCGATCATTTCAAATTCCTCCTGCTAAAAACAAATAATCTGCGGTACCCCCGCCGTTACTGACCTCTAAAAGTGTCACTTCGTACTATCATACACAAAAACCAAAAAACCTTCAAGAGTTTTCTTATAAAATCAAAGTAATTTACACAAATTTTATAAATAAAACTTACCGGTTCCCGTTGATCCTGCCTTCCTCAAAGCCTTCCAGACGCATCTTCTTATAAGCCGCAAAATTCCCTGCATCCAGCGCATCTCTGATCTCTTCCATCATATGATTATAGAAATACAGATTATGCAGAACACAAAGCCTCATGCCAAGCATCTCCTTCGCCTTCAGAAGATGACGGATATACGCTCTGCTGTAATGACGACAGGCCGGGCACTGGCACTCCTCATCGATCGGTTTGGAATCCAGCTCATACTTTGCATTAAAAAGATTCATCTTGCCATGGTTGGTATACACGTGACCATGACGGCCGTTACGGCTGGGATATACACAGTCAAAAAAGTCAATACCACGCTCAACCCCCTCCAGGATATTGGCCGGAGTACCAACCCCCATAAGATACGTCGGCTTGTTCTGCGGCAAATGCGGAACCACCTCATCCAGGATCCGGTACATCTCCTCATGACTTTCACCAACTGCAAGGCCGCCCACTGCATAGCCGTCCAGATCCATCTCCGCGATAGCCTGGGCATGCTCAATACGGATATCTTCATAAACAGCCCCCTGGTTAATGCCAAAAAGAAGCTGGTTCTTGTTAATGGTATCCGGCAGACTGTTCAAACGAGCCATCTCATCCTTGCATCTTTTAAG
Source organism: Blautia sp. RTP21359st1_E11_RTP21359_211015 (assembly GCF_040910705.1). NCBI lineage: Bacteria > Bacillati > Bacillota > Clostridia > Lachnospirales > Lachnospiraceae > Blautia > Blautia sp. RTP21359st1_E11_RTP21359_211015. Next base: position 3,901 of record NZ_JBDGAB010000063.1, on the reverse strand, counting down.
CCAACGTGTTGTACGCGCTACCGATTTCTGTACATAATCCCTGTCTGCCACACTGCTTGGGCACTCATCAAAGGCCATTGCAATGGTAGAGGCCAAATTTGACTGGATCTGCATGCTCTGCTCCGGTCCCATAAAAATCTTATGACCATCGATATGAGAGTTAAAATACACGCCCTCTTCCTTGATCTTACGAAGCTTCGCCAGCGAAAACACCTGGAATCCGCCGGAATCGGTAAGGATCGGTCTGTCCCAGTTCATAAATTCATGAAGACCTCCCAGCTGCTTTACCACCTTGTCGCCAGGGCGCACATGAAGATGATAGGTATTGGACAGCTCTACCTGTGTACCGATCTCATGAAGATCCACAGTGGAAACTGCACCTTTAATTGCTGCAATTGTTCCTACATTCATAAAAACAGGAGTCTGGATCGTTCCGTGGACCGTCTTAAACTCGCCCCTTTTCGCTCTTCCTTCTGTTGTGATCAGTTTATATTCTGCCATTTCATTTCCCTTCTAAAAACATTTTAAAGTTGTCTCTGCCCGGCATCTGCGTTACAGGTACGCCATAACCAGCTGTCGATGCAAATATCTTTCAAAACTTTTAGTCAATATCATAACACATTTTTTTCTTTACGGCTACTGATTGTTAAACTTTTACATTGCCATTTTTTAAACGATATCGTATAATATAGAATATTCGCTTAAAAATCCTTTATAATAAGAAGAAACAACTCCCATCTGACAGAAATGTCAGAGTCGGGCAACCCCTATATAGATACAACGAGGAGGAAATCAATTTTTTATGAAGAAACACACACTTGGAATTGACATTGGTTCCACCACTGTTAAGATTGCGATCTTAGACGAAAACGATACGCTTGTCTTCTCCGACTATGAGAGACATTTTGCAAATATCCAGGAAACCCTTGCAGATCTTCTTCAGAAAGCTGAGGATCAGCTTGGTGAACTGACACTCTGTCCGGTCATTACAGGTTCCGGCGGACTGACACTTGCCAATCATCTGGAAGTACCTTTTGTACAGGAGGTTATCGCCGTATCCACTTCCCTGCAGAAGCTGGCACCAAAGACAGATGTTGCTATCGAGCTTGGAGGCGAGGATGCCAAAATCATCTATTTCGAAAACGGAAATGTAGAGCAGCGTATGAATGGCATCTGTGCCGGCGGTACCGGTTCCTTCATTGACCAGATGGCATCTCTGCTCCAGACCGATGCACCAGGTCTTAATGAATACGCCAAACATTACAAGGCACTTTATCCCATTGCGGCACGCTGCGGTGTTTTCGCAAAAACAGATATCCAGCCACTGATCAACGACGGAGCAACTAAGGAAGACCTTTCTGCCTCCATTTTCCAGGCAGTTGTCAACCAGACCATTTCCGGTCTTGCCTGCGGTAAACCGATCCGCGGACACGTTGCCTTCCTTGGCGGGCCTCTTCACTTCCTTTCTGAGCTGAAGACTGCTTTTATCCGAACCCTGAAGCTGGATGATGAACATATTATCGCACCAGACAACTCTCATCTGTTCGCAGCCATCGGCTCCGCCCTGAATGCAAAGCAGGATGTTACCGTTTCCCTGACCGAACTGAAGGAACGCATGCGGACCACCATCAAGCTGGATTTTGAGGTAGAACGTATGGAGCCGCTTTTTGCCACAGAGGACGACTACCAGGCTTTCCATGACCGTCAGAGTGCCTACAGGGTAAAAACCGGAGATCTTTCCACCTATAAGGGAAAATGCTTCCTGGGGATCGACGCCGGCTCTACCACAACAAAAACCGCGCTGGTAAGCGAAGACGGAACTCTTCTTTATTCTTTCTACAGCAGTAACAACGGAAACCCGCTGAAAACCACCATCAACTCCATCAAGGAGATTTACAGCCTTCTTCCGGAAGATGCAGAAATTGCTTTTTCCTGCTCCACCGGTTACGGCGAAGCCCTGATCAAAGCGGCACTTCTTCTTGACGAAGGTGAAGTCGAAACCGTTTCCCATTATTACGCAGCTGCTTTCTTTGATCCTGAAGTAGACTGCATCCTGGATATCGGCGGTCAGGATATGAAATGTATCAAGATCCGTAACCAGACTGTTGACAGTGTACAGCTCAACGAGGCATGTTCCTCAGGCTGCGGTTCCTTTATCGAAACCTTTGCAAAATCTCTGAACTACACAGTACAGGACTTTGCAAAAGCAGCTCTTTTTGCAAAACATCCCATTGATCTTGGAACACGCTGTACTGTATTTATGAATTCCAAAGTTAAGCAGGCCCAGAAGGAAGGCGCTGAGGTTTCCGATATCTCCGCTGGTCTTGCCTACTCCGTTATCAAAAACGCCCTCTACAAGGTTATCAAGGTTTCCGATGCTTCCGAGCTTGGCAAGCATATCGTTGTACAGGGTGGTACCTTCTATAATGACGCAGTTCTCCGCAGCTTTGAGAAGATTGCCAACTGCCAGGCCATCCGCCCGGATATCGCCGGGATCATGGGTGCCTTCGGTGCTGCTCTGATCGCAAGGGAGCGCTATCAGGAGGGTGAAAAAACCTCCATGCTTTCCATCGATCAGATCAACAGCCTCCAGTACACCACCTCCATGGCAAACTGCCGCGGATGTACCAACAACTGTCGTCTGACCATCAACAAATTCTCCGGCGGCCGTAAATACATCAGTGGAAACCGCTGTGAGCGCGGACTTGGAAAGGAAAAGAACAAGGATCATATCCCAAACCTTTTCGATTACAAATATAAAAGGATTTTTTCCTATGAACCTCTTTCCGCAGATAAGGCTACCCGTGGACAGGTTGGTATCCCACGTGTTCTGAACATGTTTGAGAATTACCCGTTCTGGTATACCTTCTTTACAGAGCTGAAATACCAGGTGGTACTTTCTCCTACTTCCACACGTAAGATCTACGAGCTGGGTATCGAATCCATCCCAAGTGAATCCGAATGCTACCCGGCCAAGCTTGCTCACGGACATGTCACATGGCTGATCCGTAACGGTGTGAAATTTATCTTCTACCCATGCATCCCTTACGAACGCAACGAATTCCCGGATGCGGTCAACCATTATAACTGCCCGATCGTTACTTCCTATGCGGAAAATATCAAGAACAATGTGGACGAGCTCAGTGATCCATCCATCACCTTCCGCAACCCGTTCCTGGCATTTACTTCCGAGGATATCCTGACAAACCGCCTTGTGGAAGAATTCCAGGATATTCCTGCTGCCGAGGTCAAAGCTGCTGCCCATAAGGCCTGGGAAGAACTTGCAGCCGTACATATGGATATCCAGAAAAAGGGTGAAGAAACCCTGCAGTACCTGAAAGAAACCGGCCGCCGCGGAATCGTTCTTGCAGGCCGTCCATACCATATTGATCCGGAAATCCACCACGGTATCCCGGATATGATCAACAGCTACGGAATCGCCGTATTTACCGAAGACTCCGTTGCACACCTTGGACATCTGGAGCGTCCCATCCGTGTCAACGACCAGTGGATGTATCACTCCCGTCTCTACTCTGCCGCAAATTTTGTAAAAACAAGAGAGGATCTGGATCTGATCCAGCTGAATTCCTTCGGATGCGGACTTGATGCCGTTACCACTGATGAGGTTTATGAGATTCTGGATGGAAGTGACAAGATCTACACCTGCCTGAAGATCGATGAGGTCAACAACCTGGGTGCGGCAAGGATCCGTATCCGTTCCCTGATCGCTGCTATCCGTGCAAAACAGGCACAGAATAAAAAAAGGAACATCAAGCCGGCTTCCATTGAGAAGATATCCTTTACCAAGCAGATGCGTAAGGAGTACACCATTCTCTGCCCGCAGATGTCTCCATTCCACTTCGGAATCTTTGAGGCTGCTTTTAAGGCATCCGGCTATAAC
>NZ_JBDGAB010000062.1:9132-22078 GCF_040910705.1 Blautia sp. RTP21359st1_E11_RTP21359_211015 | reverse complement strand
TCTGTAACGGAACTCCAGGTCATCCGATCCTGATTCGTTCCTCATTAATTGAGTCCATTTTAAGCAATGATGGAAACACTGGTCTGAAGGGTGCTGTAGAACATTGTGGAACTCCCATGTATTGTTTAAATGTAGAAGATCTTGGAATCATTCATGATGCGGATACACCAGAGGATTATGCAGAACTTCTTCGTGCACACAATCAAAGTCTGATCCGTTCAGAGATTCAGATTCAGCTGGCACGGGAAAAGGTCTTCTTTGATGAACAGCTTTATTCGCTGCTTACACTGATTCATGAAACAGGATCTGTTCGTGATGCCTGCGAACGCATGCACATTTCCTACTCCACCAGCTGGAATCTGATCCATACATTAGAATCTCAGCTTCATGAACCGCTGATTATTCGAAGTCAGGGCGGTGTAAAGGGCAGTCACAGTGAGCTGACACCATACGGAGAAGAATTTTTGAAGCGATATGCCCGTTTTTCAGAGGAAACACGTACCTGTTCCGAAGCAATATTTGAAAAGTGTTTCAGAGGATTTTTCAATGCGTAATCTTTATCTTATTCGACACGGAAAACCACAATATCCAGATGAACATTCTTACTGTATCGGTCAGACTGATTTTTCTTTATCTATGCTTGGACATCTGCAGTCAGTCCTTCTTCACGGAGAACTGGATGATAAAATAACTGCTGTTTACTGCAGTCCTTTGTCAAGAGCTATGGAAACGGCTGCACATATCACACCTGATCTTCCACATATCACTATCTCAGATTTAACAGAACGAAATCTGGGAGAATGGGATGGTCTTTCATTTGATGAGATACGCAAAAGATGGCCGGACATATATGAAGCACGTGGAATGAATCCTGATTACCCGATTCCAGGAGCAGAAACTCCTTTCGCATCTGGCATGCGTTTTTCGCAGGCAATTTATGAGATTCTTCGTTCTTCTGAGGGTGATATTGCGATTGTTGCTCATACAGATGTAATTTCTTCTTATCTGTATTTGCTTGATTCAAAACAGCATGCCAGACAGTATTTTCGTCTTCCATGTGGTTCCTATTATCATCTGAACGCAGACGATAACGATCATGTTGCCTTATCTGATTCGACTTACCTGCTGCCTCATCCTGACTTGCATGACGAACTATGCCGGATGCTTCGCGATTCGGTGTCTCTTCCTCATCATGTACAAGCGCACAGTGATGCAGTGACTGAATTGGCTTGCCATTTCTGCGATCTGCTGGAATCTCATGGTTACTTTTTTAATAAAAAACTGATTCGCTCCGGAGCACTCCTTCACGATATTGCCAGACTTCAAAAACATCACACCAAAACAGGTGGTGATCTTTTCTTACAATTAGGCTATACTGAAATCAGTCAGATTATTTCACAACATCATGGTTTACAGAAGACACTTCTGAATGAAGCGGCTATCGTCTTTTTATCAGATAAACTGATTCAGGAAACCGAACGTGTAACCATCGAAAAACGATTTGCGGACAGTCTGTGTAAGTGTAACAGTCCCGAAGCTTTGAAATCTCATGAACGACAGCTTAAACAGGCTCTTGATCTGCAAAATATGATACAGACCATCTGTCACATGACGATATGACTTATAGAAAATTACAGGAGTTGTTTTATATATGAGAACTTTATTTCAGATCATACAACAAGAATTTCAAAAAGAAAACGACCTTGTGCTTGCATCCATCGTTGCTTCCTCAGGATCAACGCCAAGAGGTGCCGGTTCCCGTATGTTGGTTGGAAAAAAAGGCCGAGTTGCCGGAACCATAGGCGGAGGTTCTGTCGAATATCGTGCAGAGCTTATGGCGCTTGATATTCTTGAAAAGAAAGAATCCTGTGAACATGAATTCCGGTTGAATCGCAAAGATGTTGAGAATATCGGTATGATTTGTGGTGGTGATGTTACCGTATTTTTCCAGTATCTGGACCATAATGACCCTATTATTATGGAACTTGCAGTAACTGCTGAAACATTATATAAAGAACGAAAAGATTTCTGGCTGATCTGTGATCTTCATGCTACATCCGGTATGAGTCTTTACAGTGCATCCTATGGATTGACTGGAAATGCTGATGTTCCTTCTTCCATCTTATCTTCCTTATCTGCAAGACCATGCCGTCATCGCAATGAAACCTGTGACCTGTTTACAGAACAAATCGGTACATCCGGAACTGTCTATGTATTTGGAGGCGGGCATGTTTCACAAAAGCTGGTACCAATACTTGCAAGTGTTGACTTTCACTGCATCGTTCTGGATGACCGTCCGGAATTTACAGATCCTGCTCTTTTCCCGGATGCAGCGGAGACAATCCTTTGCGATTTTGATCATCTGGATCAGAGCATTTCTATCACAGATGCTGATTATTGCTGTGTCATGACACGAGGTCATGCCTATGATACGATTGTGCAGGCACAACTTCTTGCCACACCTGCATGCTATATCGGCGTCATTGGAAGTCTCGCCAAAAGAGCTGGTGTATTTCATCGTCTCGTAGAAGAGTATGGAATCGATGAGCGAGAATTAGACCGTATTATCACGCCTGTGGGACTTAATATTAAAGCAGAAACACCTGCTGAAATCGCAATATCTATCACAGGACAAATGATTCAGGTTCGAGCTGAAAGAAAGGCTGCTATGAAATGATGACAAAACATGTCTACAAAACTATTATATTCGGTGCCGGACAGATTGGGCAGATGACTGCCCGACTTCTTGGAAATTCCTATCAGATCATGTGCTTTGCCGATAATGATCCGCGCAAACATGGACAATTTATTGGTAATATCCCAATCTGTTCTCCATCAAAGGCCGCTGCTCTTCTTCCTGATCTGATTATTCTTGGTGTATTGGATGAAGAGCGGCGTGGTTCTATGATGCAGCAGATGGAGCACTTGGGCTATCACGGTTCATTTTGTGATCCTTCTGCACTTCGCATGTTCGATGCACGGGTTGCGGTTATGCGCCTTTTAGCCGAACAGATACATCAACAAAATATCCCTGGAGATGTGGCAGAACTTGGTGTTTTCCAGGGTGATTTTTCTTGCCTGATCAGTACGGCCTTTCCGGATCGAAAAATACATCTTTTTGATACTTTTGAAGGCTTTTCAGAAAAAGATATTGCCGTAGAAACCTCCAGGCATCTGTCTCGCGCTAAAACAGGTGACTTTTCTTCTACAGATGTAGACTCTGTTCTTCGCATCATGCCTGATCCATCACATGTGATCATCCATAAAGGATGGTTTCCGGATACTTTTTCCGATATTACCGATGAAACTTTCTGTTTCGTATCATTAGATGCAGATCTCTATGCTCCAACTGCTGCTGCATTACCTCTGTTTTATGAACGTCTGTCTATCGGCGGAGTTCTCCTGATCCATGACGTATACAGTACCCAGTTTTCCGGATGTAACAAAGCTGTAGACGAATTCTGCCTGAAACACCACCTGTTTGCAGATCCTGTATGCGATCTGCATGGAAGTGCTATTATCCGAAAAATCATTTAAAACCTAATCGAAAGCCTTTCATAATCCTATACGCCTTCTGTATTATGCTATTTTACGAGATACCCTTCATCCACCGGAATGATTGCTCCGTTGAGATAGTCGGATGCATCTGATGCCAGAAAATCTGTGATCTCTTTATAAAGTCTGGCATCATATACCGCTATCAGCGATTCTTCTTTTCCATTATGACACAGCATAGTCACCGGTTGGTCGGCTTTTTCCATTGCGAACTTCAACAGATTTTGAAGTTCTTCCACAGGTACCAGCGGCGTATCTACCCCCAGCACCAGGCATTTTTCTGTCTTTGCCCTTCGAAAACAGCTCTCCAGGCCGCCAAGTGGACCCTGACCGGAAATTCGATCCGGCACAATCTCTTCCCCTCACTGTGTTCCACGATATCCAGAAATTAAGATCTGTTTTGCTCCCAACTGACATCCTTTTCCGATCTGTATCTCCAAAAATGTCTGTCCATCTAAAAGCAGATCTGACTTCTCCCTTCCCATATGGCTGCTGGCACCACCTGCCAGGACTACCAGCGTAAAATCTGATGGCAATTGCTGTTCTGCCAACTGACCGTTTTCTAATTCAGATATATCAGTCTGCATTTTCCGATTATTTTCTGGCACAGTTCGTTGCCTCCCCGGTCAGGATCTGTAATCCATGTTCCAGCGCTGGAATAATATATTCCAGACTTTCTCTGACTGCTTTCGGGCTTCCCGGCAGATTCACGATCAGTGTTCCTTTTCGAATACCTGCTGCTGCACGACTGAGCATAGCTCTTGGTGTAATCGTCATACTATATGCTCTCATTGCTTCCGGAATCCCCGGCACTTCACGTTCTATAATATCCTTTGTTGCCTCCGGCATACAGTCTCTCGGCGAAAATCCGGTTCCACCCGTAGTTACAATCAGCTCTGCTATTCCCTCATCTGCTATACGAGCCATCTCATCTGCCAGCATCTTTCTGTCATCCGGCAAAAGAATGGTATGCACCACTTCGTAATCGTTCGCTTCCAAAATTTCCTGGATTACCGAGCCACTTTTATCTTCTCTCTCTCCTGCATATCCAGAATCACTGGATGTGATAATCGCAGCTTTCATAATTCCTTATCCTCCTATCTGGGACATTAATTTACATTCATCTGTCTCAATCTCTTCCGATGTAAAATGATGACTGACCGGTTTTTCCCATATTACTTTCTGTATTGCCTCTGTCAGTTCATCATCTGTGCATCCTGAACGCATCAAATTCTTCAAATCCGTTCCAGTCTGATATTGCAGACAGGCTTTTAAAAATCCTTCTGCTGTCATACGCACACGATTACACTGGTCGCAAAACTTATGCGTCATCGCACTGATAAATCCTATTTTACCCTGAAATTCTTCTATTTTATAATAATGACACGGTCCATTCCCATATCGTTCTTTTATTGGAGTCATTCTTCCATATGCTTTCTCTAATATTTCGCATATTTCACTTTCTCCCCGAAACTGAAAATCCTTTCCATATCCAATCGGCATCATTTCAATGAAACGAACATGAATCGGATATTGCTTTGCAAGTCTCGCTATCGATACCAGATTTTCCTGCTCTTCCACTACCGGCACACAATTAATCTTCAATCCAATCTGCGGATACTGTAATGCCGCCTGGATTCCCTCCAGCACCCGATCCAGACTTTCTCTCCTGGTTACCTTTGCAAACTCTGCTGCATTTAAAGTATCCAGACTGATATTTATATCATCAAGCCCCGCTTCTGCCAGATCTGCTATCTGTTCTTCGAGCAATACACCATTGGTCGTTAATGTCACTTTTTCGATGCCAGGAAGTTCTTTTAACATTCGAACCAGTGTGGCACAATTCTTTCTAATTAACGGTTCTCCTCCGGTCAGTTTGATCTTACGTATATCTAAACCAGTCATACATCTGCTGATTCTGGTAATCTCATCATAAGTCAGAATTTCTTCATGCGGGATCTGCACAACTCCATTTTCCGGCATACAATAGACGCACCTGAGATTACATCGATCTGTAATGGATATCCGCAGATAGTCAATCTCTCTTCCAAATCTATCCTTCATACTATTCTTTCGGGTTTCGATATAACCCGCTTTTTCCTCCGCTTTTTTCTACCAGATGAATGTCCGTCAGCTCCATGGACTTGTCAATTGCCTTACACATGTCATAAATTGTCAAAAGTGCCACATTCACACCAGTAAGCGCCTCCATCTGCCTCACCTGTTGCCTTCTCTATCACAATTTCATCGCCTTCTGTCAATACGCCACCATGAAGTACTCTGGTAAAGATACCTTCTCTTGGCATAATACAGTCACCCATAATTTTATAAATCTCACATCCACTATGACATTTTTTCCCGATCTGTGTCACTTCTAATAATACCTCTCCGCTGCGAAGTCTGGTGCCAACCGGCAATGCCTTCAGATCGTATCCACTTACAATCAGGTTTTCTCCAAATGCTCCGTCTTCGATCGGTGCTCCCTTTGCCTTGAATTCTTCTATTTTTTCATAAGAAAGAAGACTCACCTGGCGATGCCACTTGCCGGCATGGGCGTCCTTCTCGATTCCAAATTCTTCCATCAGTCTGGCACTATGTACATTCTTTTTCTGTGTACCTTTCTTCTCACTGATATTTACCGCCATAATCTTTCCCATTTTATTTCCTCCTTCATCCCTCAATTCACTCTTTCGAAATAAAGAGATGTCCGTTATACTAAATCTAGTATAACACATAGTAAACATGATAAAAGAATTGTTTTTTCAATTGGAGAAATTATGTATATTAACGAACAATAACAAAATCTGTCTCTGCTAGAGACAAAAACATATCAATATATCGGAAGAAATGGAGAATCCCGTACGGAACAAGAAGAAGTATTGAACAAACATATGATGGATGTCTATATAAATGATCATCTGACTATGAAACTTGTTTGCCTGCCCCAGCATCTGACTGAACTGGTTCTTGGAAGATTGCTGACAGAACAAATCATCACGTCTTCCGAAGATGTAGATCATATCTATATCTGTGAATATGGAAAACGTGCAAAAGTCTATTTAAAAAATTCGGCACACAGCACACAATCCTCATCGGATGCCTTTGTAGAAGTAACTCCTACCTGCTGTACCGGCAATCATATTTTAAATGATTACTTTGTTACATCCAAAGAGCCGCAGTCACTTACACCGATTTTCTGGAAACCAGAATGGATCTTTCATATGGCGGATGCCTTTGCGGATGGTTCTCCTCTCCATGGCATTACCTTTGCCACACATAGCTGCATTCTCGCTCAAAAAGATCACATTCTGTTTTCCTGCGAAGATATCGGACGGCACAATGCTTTGGATAAAGTGATCGGCTACGCTCTGCGGCACAATATTGACCTGCATCAATGTATGGTATATTCCAGCGGCAGAATACCTACTGATATGACTTTAAAGGTCATCCATGCAGGGATTCCAATTCTCTCCAGCAAGGCTTCTCCTACTTCTGAAGCAATTGATCTTGCAAAAAAATATCACCTGACCCTGATCTGTGCAGCCAGAAGGGATCGAATGAAAGTATTTACGAAATAATGTTTGACAACCGCATATTAAACCACCGGAACTGGATATTGAAAGCTTTTTCGCATTTTTCACGAAAGAATCACCGTATCATAGATTACCTCAACCTTGATACGGTGATTCTTTCATTTATTTTAATAACATCACATCTTTTTCATCTATCCCAATCCATATCTTATTTCCAGAAATATGCTTTTGGTACTGCTGCCATTGTTCTTTCGTCACATCTACGCGAATCCTGGCTTCTTCTTTCGTAGATACGATCAAGATATACGAAAACACGTCCTCAATCACTCTTTCCACTTTACATGGAAATACGTTTTTCGTTGTGCCATCTGCTTCCGGTAGTACCGGATGTATAAAGTGACTTCGCACTCCTACACTGCTGGCGTCTTCTTTTCCTGTGGTATCACACTGCAATGTAATTTCCCAGTCCAGAGCCATGACTTCGCCTGCTGCTGTCATAGCCTGCGGGCGATCCTCTATGGCTGCCACTTCCACCAGTTCTGCACCAAATTCTTTCATGCGAGCCGCCAGAAGTCCCTGATTACAATCATAAATCTTCCCCGGAATCAATCTTTTTCCGGGTGCCATTACTTCATCTCCGGTAGTCAGAACAGCTACTCTTACCCGACGATAAACCTTCACTTTTATGACTCCCATACTGGCCAGTATACCTGCTTCAATAAATCCGATTTTGTCACCCTTTTTCAAAAGAACCGTTCCATTTTTAAAATTCTCTCCCTGATAACAGTAATTCTGCCACTGTCCGGTCGGACGGAAGATTCTGACAGTCTCTTCTCCATAATCTGTATCCTCCTGACGGACACAGCAGTCACAGCCTTTCGGAATAGCTGCGCCTGTCATAATCCGAACCGCCTGCCCCTTTTCCACTGTGACTCTGGAATACTGCCCCGCATCAATCTCTTCCAATACCGTCAACTGTACCGGATGACTTTCTGATGCATCCGTTATATCCTCCGCTTTGCAGGCATAACCATCCACAGTTGATCTGTCAAACGGCGGGTTATCAAATCCTGCAATCATATCCTTTGCCAACACTCTTCCACATGCCTGCAAAAGTGGTACAGTTTCCGTTTCCTCTATTACTTTTGTATGTTCCAGCAGTGCTTCCAGTGCCTACTCTACCGTAAGCTTTTCCATGCTTATTCCTCCTGTCCTGCTCTTATACGCCCTTTCCAAAGCTGCAGTTCGGATAATGACATTCTTTGCAACCAAGACAGAATCCGCCATTTCCCATATGTGCCAGATCTTTTTTTGTCACTTCTATACCTGCGATAATACGTGGCAGAACAAGATCAAATACGGTGGCTTTTGCATACATCACACATCCCGGCAGTCCCATTACCGGTGTGCCATCTTCCAGATAGGATAACAGGAACATCGCTCCCGGAAGTACCGGAGCACCATAAGATACGATTCTCGCTCCTGTATTTTTGATCGCGCCCGGTGTCTTATCATCTGGATCCACGCTCATACCACCGGTACAGACAATCAGATCTGCCCCTTCTTCTTTTAATTTCATAATAGCGGCAGTGATTTTTTCCATATCATCATTGCACAGAATATGTCCGTGAATTTCAGCACCGTAAGATTTCATTTTTTCGATGATTACCGGTGTGAAAGTATCCTTAATTCTTCCATAAAATACTTCATTTCCGGTGGTTACAATTCCTACCTTCCGTTTCTTATAAGGTGCCAGCGATACCAGCGGTTTTTCTCCTGCTGTTTTCTTCACCAAATCCATTTTTTCTTTTGCAATCACCAGCGGAATCACACGGGTTCCTAAAAGACGGTCACCTTTTTTTACCGGGAAATTTGTATGACGGGTGGCAATCATAATCTCATCGATCTCATTAATAGCATCCAGCCTCGGCACATCCACCTGAAATACTCCGTCACAATCTGCAATCAACTCAATTTTTCCTTCTTTTACATCCGTTGGATGCATATTCTCATTGATGCACACATCACACAGAATCTGCGCTGCTTCATTTTCATGCAAAGTATTTTCATCCTTCTCCCACACATAAAGATGGTCTTTTCCCAGAGATAGCAAAACCGGAATATCTTCTTCCTGTACAATATGTCCTTTACGAAAGGCTGTATCTTTTACCACATCCTTCACAATTCTGGTAATATCATGGCACAGTACATGTCCTACCGCGTCCGTTGTTTTAATACACTTCATGACGTTCCCCTTTTACTTTCTGTCCAGAAAAGTTATAAATTTATATGGAGTAATTGTAACATATTGCCAAGAAAAACACAACTTTCATAAACACGGGAGTTTGACACATTGAAATCCAAAAAATACCGCAAAGCCTTGAACACGGGATGTAATTATTCTTCTACAGCGAATAAATATGGTTGCTCCTACGGACAAGTTTATGCATGGGTTAGAAAATATAAAGATAAAGGAATCGAAGGATTATATGATCGACGAGGTAAGAACAAAGCGATTTCTCAATTATCAGATATTGAGAAGTTGAAAGCTGAAAACCGACTAGTGAACTACTCGGCAACTGAGTTACCAGAGCATCTGAATTAAGGCGGGATACCGCCTTTTCAGGGTGCGTCCATGACACCACTACTGTTTGCTCTTTAGAGCTATACAGCTACTTTTATTATTTCTGGCGTTTTTAGTCCGGTTACGGACAGTTCCTTTTTCTCTCCGGATACGGAGAGATATTTTCTCAGGATGTTATATGCACCTACAGCATCTGCGTTATACTTCCGGTTTCTGTCCCTGTACAGTCCCCTTTGTTTTCGGTTGCATGGCTGTGCATATCTTTTTTCCACCTCTGGTGACAGCGGACTGCACTGGCTGGTATAGCTTTCTTCCTGTCTTACAAAACGGATCCCGTACATCTTAAGCTTATATTCCATCATGCTATAGAGCCTGTTATACGGCAGATTGTGGAACTTCTGGTTTGTTCTGTGTCCCAGGTCTTTTCCTTTCCGGATATTCCGGATATCCCCTGCCACAACACAGGTAATTCCCTGTTCACGGCAGTATTTTGCAAAGTATCTTGTGATCTTGTGCAAATAATCCGTTACCGAGTTCTGCTTTTTCTGATATAATCTGCGAATATGTTTTGATGTGACTGGATGTTTTATTTCCTTCACAGACTGCTGTCCATACCATTGTGCCTGCACCCTTGCAATCTCTTTATGAAAATATCTTTCCAATGCAAGATATCTTCTGCCCAGGATAAATGTATTCCCATTCCCGGAATCATAGCATGTCATAAGATTATGAAGTCCCAGATCAACTGACAGATAGTGTCCATTCTGCGAAAGTTCTTCCCTCTCTGAAATCTCATAAACAACAATAACTTTACATTCACCTTTTTCCGGTGGGTAGATCCGCAACTGTTTGATCTGATCCATGCCCCTGAAAATCTTATTTTCAAGATAAAGAAAGTTCTCATGGATCTGATACGTTTCTTCCATATATCTTTTTAATGCTTTTGGAAGGGACAGACGGACTTTTTCTGTGTCCCATTCATGTACAATTCCCATCTGCATATAGGTAATGGGGATACTTTCCTGTTTAAACCGCGGTGGTCTGGGATTCTCAATCCCTCCGGATCTTTTCAAGGCGTAAAAAGATTTCCATGCTTTATCCAGCAGCTTGCAGACTTCCTGGGCTGTCTGAGATGGAAGCTGTTTATACCACAGATCCTCTCTATGGGATTTTTTCTGATAATACCAGTCCGGGTATTTCTCCATTCCCATTTCTTTGTAATGCTGACGTTCGTAATTACAGACATTCCAGAGCTTGGATGCCGCATAACACATATGTCCGATGACGTTTGCATATTCCTGACTGACCTTTATGGATGTTTTCTTTGACAGCAGCATTTCCCACCTCTATGATCTCAATAAACTTTACTCTGATGCTCAATATATCTGCGGATGTTTTCTTCCGACACAGACCCGACCGTTTCCACATAATAGGAATGGTTCCACAGCTCTCCTTTCCAAAGCTGTTCTCTTATTTCCGGAAAACGTTCGAATAATTTCCTGCCGGTGATCCCTTTCAGATATTTCACGATCGCAGTTATGGATAATTTGGGAGGAGCAGACACAAAACAGTGCACATGGTCTCCTTCCCCGCATTCAAACAAATGGACGGTAAAACCTTTATCCGCTGCGATCTCCTGCACCAGCTCCTGAAGATATGCTTCAATCTCCGCATTCAATATCTTCCGCCAGTATTTCACTGACCATACCATATGGTAATTAATATTGCACACACAAGTGCGGTAATGTATAAGATTCTCCTTCATACATATAGTATAGCATAGTATTAAGAATATCACAATAAAATGCCGAACATATTTTCTTTTTTAATAAAGCTGGATACAGCATTTTTTAGTAAAAAAATAAATATATTTTACTTATAATGTGCAGATATGCACAGTTTACGCTTTCATCTCGGCAATTGAATTACCGAGGATTCCCGCTTATCTTCCTAAATATTTTTCTAGTCATTGTAATATAAAATTGCTTATACAGTCTCTTCCTTAAGAGTCCTGGTATTCTGGATAATATACAGAGCGACCGATATGACCATCATTATAGCGCACAAACCAATCAACAGATCTGATACCATCGGTGTAATGTGGAACCATATAATATGCACCGCTGCAGTTCCATATAATAAAAAGGTTACTATCTTTCCATGCCAGTCTGCACCATGTACTTTTCCTGTCTTTCGTATCACAAGACATCCACTGACTACCATATACAGCTCCTTACCTGCCATTATTACGATTAAAAGAAGCACATGCGGAAAACGAGTAAACAGACAGATTAACATCTCTGCCTGTGTCAGCTTATCAGCCACCGGATCAAGTATTTTTCCTAAATTACTAATCCTATGGAATCTTCTTGCGATATATCCATCAGCAAGATCCGTAAGACCAGACAGCAATAAGATTTCACCAGCTAACAGAGGATTTTTCTTTACACAATAACTCCATATAATTACCGGAATCAGACAAAGCCGAAAAAAAGAAAGAAGATTAGGAACCGTAATAATTCTATTCAAATTTTCTTCCTGATTCACTTCACTCTGCATGTACGGTCATCTCACTTTTCTTTTTTTTAGACATAAACCAATAAAATATAACACAAAATGCTAAAGCAAACACAACACCAAAAACATTTTGAATCACTCTAAGACTAACCGCTCCTTGTAGTCCATAAGTCTCTGCAGCAATGGCTAAAGCACCAAATGTGTTAAATACTGCCTGCCAGCCATATTGTGCTGAAAATCCTACACCGATTCCACCAAGAATTCCTATATATGCATAGATTGACGAAGGAAGCAGAAAATATAATACTGTAAAACATATAACACCTGCAATATTTCCGACAATCCTTTTACGGACTCTGTAGTGCATATCTTCCATAAACGGCAAAATCGCGGACATGGCCGCAATACCAGCCCACATTGCACGTGGCATATTACAAAGTTCTGCAATGCAAAGGACAATCGGTACGCATAAAATCTGACATATCTGCCATTTTGTTCTGGAAGAAGTGATATCAAATTCTTGTATCAGATCTTTCAGATTTCTTTTATAAGTTCTGTTTTTATGATTTCGATAAAATACGAAGCAGGTAAGTGCTGCACCTAAAGCCATTCCGACTAATCGCATCTGATAGCTTTTTCCCGTAACATCATAACCATATAGCAGCAGATACCCAAGAACCAATGTAGATTGATTAAACATGAATGGATTATGGCATCCGAACAGAATCAACACAGCCAGTGCCGCAATATTTAACAG
>NZ_JBDGAB010000062.1:0-8980 GCF_040910705.1 Blautia sp. RTP21359st1_E11_RTP21359_211015 | reverse complement strand
CACCTACAATGCTGTTCTCATTTCCAAATAGGATGCTGAAAATACTAACAAAGGAAAAACAAAATGCCAATGTAACAGCTATCTTCACCAGATATACCCACATATGATATAATTTTTCTTTTAGTGTTTCACTCTTTTTCAACAGGTTTTTAGAACCTGCCTGATTTAACTGCAACTCCTGATAAAATGTCATATAAATCCTCCCATCTTCTAATTTATCTTAAAACTATATAATCTCATCTTTCTGCTTTGGCAGCTCTATAACAAATCTGCATCCACCATATTCACGGTTTTCTGCTTTGATTGTTCCTCCGGCACTATCTACAATCCGTTTTACAAGTGCAAGACCTAGGCCATTTCCTTCTGCTTTATGAGATCCATCTACCTGATAGAACTTGTCAAATATTCTGGATTTTACATCATCCTCTATTCCGGGTCCTTCATCTTCCAGAATGAACTTAACAGAATCCTGTTCTTGTTTCAGAAACATCGTAATTGTCCCCTTTGAAGGGCTGAACTTAATCGCATTATCCAAAAGATTTATCCAGATATGCATAAAAAGTCCTTCATTCCCAGTATATTTAACTTCCTCCAATTCTACCTGAAAACCAATTTCTTTTTCTGTCCATTTTGTTTCCAATGAAAGAAATGCCTGGCGGATCTGTTCATCCAGACGATATTCTGTTTTTTTCATTGGTATATTCTGATTCTCTAACTTGGATAACAGCAAAATATTACCAACCAATCCGGAAAGTCTTTGGGTGTTAAATAAGATTTTTTCTACATATTCCTCTTGATCCGGAGACAGTTCTTCTCCCTGAAGCAGCATTGTATATCCTTCAATGGCATTAATCGGGGTCTTAAACTCATGAGAAACATTAGATACAAAATCCATCTGCAGCACCTCTGTTGCACGAAGTTCTTTTGTCATAACGTTAAAACTTTGATAAGATTCTCCAACTTCTGCTATACGGCTGTTCGTTTCCAAATGCTGTTCAAAATCTCCCTGAGAAACTTCCTTCATTGCTTTACTAAGTCTGGTAATTGGTTCCAGTAACTTTGCATTGATAAAGGAAGTGATCAGCCCTGCAATCAATGTATTGAAAATCAAAAGCCAGCCAAGCACAGGTATGCTGCCCGGCAGATTAAAAAAATGATTCAAAAAAGCAAATAATAAAGCAGATATGACTGTTGAAAATACAAGTGCCAGCCAGATTGCACCAGTCAGACAGGATCGGATCCGCAATCCTTTTTCTTTCTTTTGTTCCATTATTTTTTCACCACCTTGTATCCAATTCCACGCATTGTTACGATTTCAAAATCAGGGTTATCTTTAAAACGCTCTCTGATTCTTCCTATATGTACCTCTATCGTATGTGGGTCTGCCTCCGTCTCGTATCCCCATACTTCATCCATCAACTGTTGTTTTGTAAATGTTCTGCCTGGCGAAGCTGCAAGCTTATATAAAAGCAGGAATTCTTTTTTAGGCAAAACAAAACTTTCCTTATCAGTTGTAACCGTCATTGCATCATAATCAAACTCTGTTGAACCGATCACAATTTTGTGTTCATTCAGTATCTGTGCACGGCGAAGCAGTGCTCCGACTCTTAAAACCATTTCATTCACATTTACCGGTTTTACCATATAATCGTCACTTCCCGAAAGAAATCCCTGGCGCATATCATCAAAGGAACCTTTTGCAGTGATCATAAGCACTGGTATCTGATATCCTGCTGAACGGAGTTCTGACACCAGTTCATAGCCATCCATAACCGGCATCATAATATCAGAAATGATCAGATCAATATATTCCTTATCCAATACTTCTAATGCCTGTGCTCCATCCGATGCACTTTTGACTTGATATCCATTCTTCTCAAGCACTTTTTGGAATAGCTGGCTTAATTCTTTATCATCTTCTACAATCAATATTTGAAACACGTTTTCCTTCCTCCTCATTAAAACAGATACCTTGCCCATCCAAGCAGATGCTGTACCAAAAATATTTTTCTCTGACGTTTCTTTGTTAATTCGATTGGCTCTACATGATATGGATCATTATAAGTTCCGCCTTCTAATATCTGGCGGGACACTTTTTCATATTCCATCATGCCCTCTTCCAACTGTTTATTAATATCTTTACTGCGAATTACAAGCATCAGTTCCGTATCCAGATATGCACTTCTCATGTCCATATTAAAGGAACCGATTACAGACAGATCATCGTCAATCAGAATACTTTTTCCGTGGTATGAATAACCGCCTTCATATTCCCAGATATTAATTCCTGTACTTAAAATTCTATTTCTGTTTTTCGCATAATCGGCAGCCCCAAATGGATTCCCATTATTCGCAACTGAATTTGTCATGATAGAAAAATCTGAAACGTTCTCTGCAATCTCCTTCCATGTATTATACATCATATCATTACAGATAATATATGGCGTGTGGATCTTCACACGATTTTTTGCATTTTTCATCAATTCTCCCAACTGATACCACACTACTGGTTCTTTGGAACCTGTGTGAATAGGATTTGACACTAATGTAATTTTTTCTGTCTCAAAAGTTTCGTCCGTATAATTGGTCTCGCAGATTCTTTCCTTATTCTCTTCAAAATATTTCTGATAGCTGTTCTGCAGCTCTAAAACTGCGTTCTTTACAGATTTTCTATTTGCCAGTTTTTTATTGTTATGAAAATAACCACTGTCTTCCTGATTCCATATGGTTTCAAAATACTCTGACAACTGGTTAACTGAATTTTCTTTCTCAGGTTCATCGCAAACCACTAACACGTCTCTGTCATAGTTCTTATGTCCCGGAAAATCACCCAGGAAATAATTGTATGTATTTCTTCCCCCAAGAATATATCTCTTTCCATCTGCAATCAAATATTTATCATGCATTCTACCCATCATTTTCCACGGTTTCAACGGATTGGCCTTATTATACAGTTTAATTTCAACATTCTCATGGGAAGATAATCCATAGAAATACGGATTTCCTTCCATATCAATCCAGCTCTCCATTCCATCTACTAACAGACGAATATGTACCCCTCTGTCTGCCGCATCATGCAGTGCTCCTAAAATCAATTTTCCACTTTCATCGGATTGAAATGCAAAAGTAGAAAGAATAATTTCCTTTTTTGCATTCTTGATCAAACGCACTCTTTGTAAAAGCGCTTCTGGATTCTTTTCTATGATTACTGCCCGTTCTGTATTTTCACTGCATTCGTTCCATGACCCATTTTTTGTTTCTTTTTTGGTTGTATTGGACACTTCCGGCTGCTTTTTATATGCAACGCAGATTCCGAGCAATTCATAAAAAGCCACACATAAAAAAATTGCCAGTATAACAAGAAGGATTTTACATATTTTATGCTTTTTCATTGTACATCACCTGATTCCTTTTTATTTCATACTTATACAATACAAAGTCAATCTCAATTTAACCTCAACAAGGTTTGTTTTTTTCATCCATGCAAAATCTTCTTTGTACAACAGACTGTTAGATATAGCAAAAACGGCCTTTCAAAAACAGTTAACTTCTAAATCAACTGTTTTTTGAAAGGTCGTTTCATCAGATTCTTATAGCAATCCAGCAAATAATCTCATAAATAATTGTCCCAGTCGCAAATATGCACTTCGTCCGGTTTGATATTGGTCTGTCACATCACGACATTCTCCCATCGTTCTTATCAGATCATTTTTTATTTCCACAACTGCCTGACAATCTGCCATAAAACAGCCGTTTTCAAAATGGTGATATAAACTTCGATAATCCAGATTAATTGTTCCACAAGTTGCCATACAGTCATCTGCCACACTCATTTTTGCATGACAGAAACCAGGAGTCCACTCATAAACACGAACACCATGTTTAACTAATCCATGATAAAAAGAACGAGTTATATTATAAATGAATTTTTTATCAGGGATACCAGGTGTGATAATTCTTACGTCTACCCCGCGCTTAGCAGCCAGACATAACGCATGCGTCATTTCATCTGTTATGATTAGATATGGAGTCATAAACCAACAATATTTTTCAGCTTTATTTATCATACTGATATAAACTTCTTCTCCTACTTGCTCATTATCCATAGGGCTGTCTGCATAAGGTTGAATAAACCCAGTTTGCTGTGCCGCATAATCATAGTGGAAAAGGTATTTACTAAAATCAGAATCATTAGCATCCTTATCACTTACTGCATTCCACATTTCCAAAAATGTCACCGTAAGCGACTGAACAGCATCTCCTTCTAAACGAATACCTGTATCTTTCCACTGTCCATACGGGTGTGTGTAATTAAAATATTCGTTTGCTAGATTATATCCACCTGTAAATCCGACTTTTCCATCAATAACTGTTATTTTTCTATGATCACGATTGTTCAAAAACAGATTTAAACCTGGCATAAACGGATTGAATACACGGCAATGAATTCCTATTGCCTCCATCTTTTTCACAAAATCTGTGTTAATAAAGCCTATAGAACCCATATCATCGTAGAATACTCTAACTTCCACACCTGCTTTTACTCGCTCTTCCAGAACATCTTGAATCTTATGCCATGCTTCAGCGTCTTCTATCGCATGATATTCCATAAAGATAAACTTCTGTGCTTTCTCCAAATCCTTAAGCTGTGCCTCTAATCCTTTCACTGCTTCATCAAAATACACAATATCCGTATTCTGATAGATTGGATACTGCGAATTTCTTTGTATGTAACTTGCTATATTTCCTGCTTTCGGAATTGTTTCTTTTATTTTGCTCAAACACTCCTGACTGTCCGGAAGCATTGGTAACAATTTGCTATCAATTTCTGCATATCGCTCACGCATTTTATGTGTGCCACCATTCAAACCAATCAACAAATACAGGCCTACACCCATAATTGGAAAAATTAGAATTAAGATGACCCAAGGCATTTTCATAGAGGATGTCTTATTTGATGCGTACAATCCCAAAACCAAGATCCCACTCAAAATCCTTGTAAATAAATTTATGATTTCTGCATATTCATTCAAGCGTGTTACGATAGTAATAATAAAAATCACTTCCAGAAGAATGCAGATTATGGAAAAACACAGCCGTTTTACCCCATTTTTTGTTTTTGCTTTGCCCTCTAAAGTATCTTGTTTCATATATATTCCACCTTCCTACTTGCTCAGTTTTCTCCCTAAATTTCATGGAACATACCAATTTTGTCTTTTATTCTCTGCATTTCATTATCTGCTTCAATGATAGCTCTTGCAGAATGAAGTAATTCTTCACTTATCTCATCATAGCCAGGCATTTCTTCAATTCCTTTTTTATAGCGAAGTTGATGTTCCAATGTTGCCCAGAAATCCATGCCATTGGTTCGAATCTGTAATTCTACACGCATAGGTGTTTTACCCTTAGCAAAAAATACTGGTATTTCAACAATCATATGATAGCTTCGATAACCATTCGATTTTGGATTTTTTATATAATCTTTTATTTCAATAACTTTAATATCATCCTGTTGGGTAATCAAATCTGATATCATATAAATATCGTCAATAAACGCACAAACTATTCGAACGCCTGCTACATCATTGAGATATGTCTGTATATTTTCTGTTGTAAATTCATATCCCATCTTCTGCAATTTATCGTAAATACTATTGGGTTGCTTAATTCTTGTTTTTATAAAAGAAATAGGATTTCGATTGTTCTCAACTGAAAATTCATCATCCAAAACCTCAAGTTTAGTTTGTATCTCCCGAATAGCACAACGATACATCATCATTAAATTATAAAATTTTGTAGCATTATTTAAAAACTGTAGTGATTCCGGACTGTTCATCCTGAGTTTTTTTACTTCATCTTTTGTCATGGAACTTTCCTTTCTACCTCATCCCTGATTTCAAAACATTATTTATTTTGATAGTTGATTCGTTCTCCTTGAATTACTGGATAACAAATCATTTTATCACTATCCAGATTTTCTACATGCATATCTACTGCACTGATCTGATGGTTTTCATAAGTATTGTAATAATAAATACCTTTTGTAACATTACAACACGACGTATACAATGTGATTTCATATTTTCCATCCGCTACTTCGCAACATCCTCGTTGCTGATCCACAGATCCGAGAATGTGGAAGAATTGGCTAACGCTTTCTTCCTCTGATTCACCTGAAATTGCATTTACCTTTGTAAAAGCTACACGTACAAAGCGTGAGGAAGATGAGAGATCTCCCGGAAGACCTAATCCTCCCATACCTCTACTATATGCATCAAGAGCCAAATTTTCGCAGAAAGTATTTCTGGGCTGTTTAGGAGATAAATACATATAATTATTTAGTTGAAACATCTGCTGTGGAAATGGCGGATTATTCGTAAGCACTCCTACTGGATTGTCATAAATATGCAAACCATCCGACATAGATTCTACCGTAATTGACTCATTCTCATCAGAAATGATCCAGTGTAATTGTGCTAATGGTAATTGCTCGCTGAAAGGAGTATTAACAATATTAATTCGTTCAAGAAGCTCGCGAACTTCAACTAAAGAAGAACACTGACTTAAAATCCACGGAATAAATTCAAACTGTGCAATATTTTCCACATCTGGCTTAATCGCGGAATAAACAGCATTTCCGACAAAATTCAGTCCTGCCATTGCCACTCCTTTTTCATTCATAGCATCATAATACAAAGGATAATCCTCTGCAACATGAGCCATTCCAATAATTGCATAATGATTTTTCATATCGTCAACATGGCGAAAATTAAACGCATAATTACGTGGTGTAATTACTATCTGATCACCATAAGAGAATTCATAATCGAGGGTTCGTCCAAAGTAAAAATCTTTTGTTTTATAAGTTGCTGCTGTACACATGATCATTTATCCTCCTAAATAGATTGAAATATGTCAATGAGTTTTTTTCTTGAACAATAGTATAGCACAATCTTTTATTCTGTTCCAACTTCATACATGATCATAACATGTAAACTTTAAACTATTTTCCTAGATTATTTCTCCATCAGTTTTTCAAACCAGGTATCCATAGCTAGGATGAATTGACCTACGTCTGGCAATTCTTGCAGCATTTCGTTTAAGGTTTTGTGCTTCACATATTTCTGCACATACACCCAACAGGCAACGCTACTGGCTTCTGATACAATGTCAGCTATGGTTTTGCGCATAAGCTCTTCAAATTCAGCAATTTCTTCTTTTGGGACAACATCATACAGTGTTGGTGCCTGATGACTTAATTTTACGCCATTTTCATTTGCATCTTTAAGCAGATTCTTAACTTTTTCTCTTGAATTCTCCGGTACTTTCATGTACTCCCACATAAATGCTACCACATCGGACGGTGTGTCTTTTTTAAGTGGTGGTAACTGAATATAATCATTGTTTTCGCTCATTTTCATATCCTCCTCACGATATAATAAAATCAATAATACGTTCTCTTGTCATGTCCAGTACAGTATCTACGAACACTCCTGCAAACAGGATCAGATACAGAATAACACTCAGCGCAAACAGGAATACAACCTGTACCCAGTCATGGTAACAGTATGCAGTTGCTATAATCAACAAAGTGAATATAAAACCAAGGATTCCCCTTACAACCGCATAAGTCTGTACTGTCATCTTCACTGCCAGGCCGATCACAAAAAGGATCAGCCATACCGGCAGTAATAATATCTTTCCAGCAAGTTTTAAAATAAACATGTGCACCTCCTATCTTACCAGTCCTGGCATATCATGGTTCACCTCTGCCTGATAATACCCGTTCATCGTTGACGGTGCATTAAACAGGGCTGCTAATAAATATTTCTTGATGTTCTTCACCTTTGTGGTGTTACCACTCATACAGTGTAAGACATACTCGATATGTGAATAGGTCAGCATCAGAAATTTTTTCTTCACCAGTGATGCCGGATACCAGTTGCTGGCAATCAAGATCTTGTCATTTTTACACATCACAGTCTCTACGATCAGGTTCACGATTTCATCTACCTGTCGCATATCGTCATGATGGGTTACTTCCAGTGATTCATAATCAATGGTCTCTTTGACAAGGTTTTCATAAGCCTGATAATCCTCAGAGCGATTATCGCTATCAAATCTTTTCTCATCCACAGATATGATAGGATTAGATTTATTATCATTCATTTCAGTATCACTAAGATTAGTATTATTAGGGTTTGAAATGTAAACTTCTTGAAGTTTGTTTTTGGGACTTCATGAAGTTTGAATTGTAAACTTCTGTAGATTCCTCATTTTCCACAGAAGTTTGTTTTTTAAACTTCTTTAATTCCTCTCCAAATTTTTTCTTATCTGTTTTCTCAGGCATAAAGGTTTTCACGTAGATAACGTTCACCTTTCCAAATCCCTGTCTGCGTTTCTCAATCAGACCAATTCCTGTTTCGTCATCCAGTTCTCTGACATTTCTTTGTCCTCTTTTCTTTGAATTATGAAAGAAAAATTATCCCTTCATATAACGAAACGCTCAGAGCCTGTTTTACAGTGGTCAAAAGCAAATTTTTTTACTTTTTTTCTTACGAGTTTTCTTGCGAGTTTTTTTAATGCCACTCGTAAGAAACTCGTAACATTAGATTTCTGCATTTTCTTGAAATTAAGTAAAAGAAAAAGAGCATATGGAATTGAATCCATACACTCTATGATTACTGAAACTTTATTTCATTTTTAATTCAACAAACTGGAAGTTGACTATCAACTGATAATCAAAAATATCATTCCTAAAATTGCAAATCCTTCACAGATCGCAATTATCTAAAATCTGTCGAGCTCTTCGTATAGAAAAACAGTAATTTCATTCTTTCGAAATTTTTAATTCTACGTCTCCGTTACTCAGCAATTCTACAACCTCACGCTCTGGCATATTCATTTTTCCCAGTCTTACCTCTTGTTTATCATCGTTCACGGAATCCTTGTTAGAACTACCACATGCAACCAGACAGGC